>JBGGMM010000073.1:0-5847 GCA_041288045.1 Pseudobdellovibrionaceae bacterium
TCTCCACCACTGCGAAATGAGAAACAGCGAAAGCGCCACCAAGAGAACCATGGACACAGGAAGTAAATTCCAAAGCACAAATGCCAAAAGAAAAATCAGTGCAAAAGAAAGCGATCTCAATCCCAACCACAAAAGCCGCACTCGAAAAGGCAGATTCGTGGAACCTGTGGTTTTTAAAAAAGTCTCAGGATTGCTTTGAATCAGAGCTGCCATCAGTGATCTTGGAAAAGCCAAAGAAAATGGCAGGTCCCATTTCCACTGCTGAATCAAATGGATCGAAAATTTTTCCACTGGAGCCATCAAAAGCCAAAATCCAAAAAGTGGAATTGCCGCCTGCGAGATCCAAAGAAAGAATTCCATATTTAATGACTCCCCTTCACCGGTGAATACAAATCATAACGAACTGTCTGGCCTTCGAAAGAATGAACCACTCCAGATAGAATCTCAGGGGCTTTGAGAGGTCTTTTCACCACCACTCGTTCAGCCGGGCTTTGAAGAGCGGTTTGCACGAGCTTTTCAGCATCTAGATCTTCCCCCACCCACTTGCGAAAAATTCTCATTTCTTTTCTGGGAAGAGCGGATTTCTTTTTTTCAGGGAACATGGGATCAATGTAGACAACACTAAAATCCGACTTTCCCTCGGAAATCCATTGCAAAGAATCGCCAAAATGAATTTTCAATTTCGCTTCTGGTGCCCGGCAAAGCGCATCGGCAAGCAGCAGGTAAACCACCGGAGATCTTTCACAGCCTTCCACTTCGGCTCCCAACTGAGAGAGAAACCATGCATCTTGAGCCAATCCCACAGTCGCATCAAAAACTCTTTGTCGCCCGCGATGAAGTCCCACGGCTTTGGCAATCAATTCGCTTTTGCCTCGATGGGCTTGGCGCACATAATCTTTTGAATTTAAAAAATCCAAATGCAATTTTCCTAGCTCATCATCAAAAAATGAAAGTCCCTGCTCATCATAGACAAAATAGGACCCAGAAGGGTTTTGGCTTTCACTGAACTGCAGCTCGGATTCAACGACTTTAAATTCTTGCAGCAGACTTTGTGGTGGTTTTTGTTGGAATTGAATCGAAAGCTTCATGGCTGCAACCAAAAAAGCCAAAGTCCCTGCAAAATCCAAAGCCCCATGACAAACAAAATCGCCATTTGACCGATTTGATTCATTGTCTTCATCTGTGAGCCCAAGGGACTTTTCAAACTGCGCAGAGCTTTCCAGAAAGGCAAAGTCACCAAAATCAAGCCTGAAAGAAAAATCACCTGCCAGAAAAGCGAACTGAAATGAAATTGATAGGCTTGAAAAATCAGTGCAAATAAAAGCCACCAGCTAAAAAGCCATTTTTTTCCCTTTTCAAATCCGAGCCAAGTCATGGTGTTTTGAAACTGCGCCTGATTATTGACCATCAGCTGATCAAAATTTTTGAGGTGCATATAAAAAACAGAAAGCCATCCGGTCAGAAGCCCCATCCACAGGATCTGCAAATCCAGCTGGCTTCCCAATGAGTACTGCATCCCGCTGGTCAGCAGGGGCCCTAAAAGCAAAAAGACGGTCCATTCACTCCAGCGGCGATATTTCAGACCCATTTGGTAGGAGGTCATGCCAAAAATTCCTAGCAGCGCAAAAATTCCCACCAACAAAATAATTTTTGGATAAAGCCACAGCGAAGGAAGTCCAAAAATAATTCCTGCCAGCAAATAAACAAAGGACCACTTTTGCACTTGAGCTGCCGTCACCCAGCCTTTTTGAATGGCGTGACTGCCGGATTGAGGATGCAAGCGATCCAGACCTGAAAGATGATCCAAATAATCATTTCTTAAATTCACGGCTGTCATCAAACAAAGAGCGCCCACAGCACTCAGGCATCCGGTCAAGGGATCTTGTAAATTTCCCTCGAGGCTATTTTTGATAAACACGAGAAAAATCGGAAAAGCCACCAATAAAAAATTTCGCACTTTTAAAATCTGCAGCCAGTGAAAGCCCCAAAGCGGCTGTTTCACTTCGTGAACTGGAAAAATCCGAAAAGTCACTTGTTCGGCGTCCGTGTTGACATTCAAAGATTGGATTGGCAAAGCCCGAAGCTCTTTTGAAAAAGTGCCTTCGATGTAAGAGCGAAAACGCGAATCTTTTTTTGAGAGAGTGATCAGCTCGCTCATGAGGGTTTGCGTCTCCAATACAAAATTTCAGTGAGCGGCTCCAATTGCTGAAGCAATGGCTTTTCGTCTTCGCTCAGGTAATGAGCCAAAGTCTTCAAGTGATGCTGGTAAAGCTGAATCAGAAAGACATTTTTTTCGTCAAATTCTTTCACTGTCAGCTCAAACTGCGATTTGCCACCAAGAAGCTGTTGAAAGTCCTCAAGAGTTTTTGTGTCCTTCAGCTTCAATCGATCTGACTTGGTTAGCCCTCGTGTAGCGAAAGCAGCAAAAGAATTTAAATAGCCTGATTTTAAATCCCCCAGAACGGCTTTGCCTTCATTGTTCCGGATGTCGTAATCCAATAAATCATCGGATCTTTGAAAAAGCTGACCCAGCAAAGTGCCCATCTCTTCAAGAAGTGTGTGCATTTGCGGCTCATAACGATCCAATGCCAGGAAAGGCGCACGCAAACACCATTTGAACAAAGAAGCGGTTTTCAAATTGTGAACTCGATCCAATTGACTGAGCTCAATATTCAAATCTCCCACCAAATAGTCCTGCAGCCATTCCCCTTCCAAAAGATCTGAAATGACTTCGGCCGTGTACTGCACCAGACGAATGTTCCCGTAACCAGAGAGATTCACCATGACCCGAGCTAAAAGATAATCTCCCGCCAACACTGCGTATTCTGGCGTAAAGCGCAGCCAGGCCGCCGTCTTTCCCCTACGCAACTGTGAGCGATCGATGAGATCGTCGTGCAAAAGAGAAGCATTGTGAATGAACTCAATTGTTTGAGCGAGAAGCGTCTCAGTTTTATTTGGGATTTTTAAATGTTCGGCAAAAAGACGAATGAGTTTGGCGCGAAAACCTTTGCCGCCAGAAAAGAGATCATCATACAAAGTGTTCAGTTTTGGCAGGTAAGCCGGGAAATCCCTTGGATCAAAGATTTTGATATCACTGTTACGAATGTCCATCGCTGCGCGTTACCGTTCTTTCACTGCTGAGGAAGTGCTTTATTTCAAAGAATCCGGCCTTGATGTCAAGCAAAGCTTGCTCCATAACTGACTGTCATGGCTTCACAATTTCAAAAAGAAATCCAATTGCGTTTTCGCGAGGCAGATCCTGCCGGAATTCTCTTTTTTGGCAACCTTTTCGGCCTGGCCCACGACTGCTTCGAAGACTTCATCCAAGCAGCCGGCTTCACTTGGCAAGAGTGGTTTCACACCAAGGAT
The DNA here is from genome assembly GCA_041288045.1 of Pseudobdellovibrionaceae bacterium. Lineage (GTDB taxonomy): Bacteria > Bdellovibrionota > Bdellovibrionia > Bdellovibrionales > Bdellovibrionaceae > 21-14-0-10-47-8. The sequence continues at coordinate 3,370 of JBGGMM010000073.1, forward strand.
TACCTGATCCCTATTCGTCACACCGAATGCAATTATCTGAAACCTTTTCGGCCTGGCGAAAAATATCAAGTGACAGTCACAGTTGCTAAAATCGGCGATTCCTCTTTTCAGATGAGATACCACTTCCTGCAAGGGACCAATCTTCACGCTGATGTGCGAATGACCCACACTTTTTTAGATGCTCGCACTCAGCAAAAAATTTCAGTACCCAATTCGATTCGCAACCGATTGAAAGTGTATTTGCATGAGCCAAACTAAATCAGCGACTGGGAAAAAATGGTGGTCAGAAGGTTTGCGTTTTCAGTGCCAGGGATCTGGTCAGTGTTGCACTTCTCATGGCGAATACGGATTTGTCTTCCTCACCAAAGACGATCGAAAAAGAATGGCCACCCACCTGCAATTGAGCCTGTCTGAATTCACCAAAAAACACTGCCAAAGAACCAATGGCTTTTTCCATCTCAAAGAAGACGGCAAAAATCCGGACTGTCTTTTTTTAAAGAACAAGCGCTGTTCGGTTTACGAAGCTCGACCCATCCAATGTCGAACTTGGCCCTTCTGGCCTGATGTGATGAATGCGAAAACTTGGAAAAAAGAAGTGGTCAGCTTCTGCCCAGGGGTCGGCAAAGGTCCAATGATCAAATCCGAAAAGATTCAAGAAATTCTCAATGAACAAATCGCCAGCGAAGATGATTTGGATCAAGAAGCTAAGGCTTTTCTTTTAAAATCAAAGCTTTGATTTTTTCCCTGGCAATTTTTCCCAGTGCGGTTCGCGGAATTTCCCTTAAGACTCGATGTCCCTGAATTTTTTCATAAGGTGCCACCTGCTCATTGAAACTTTTCACCAGTGAGTCCATTTCTTTTTCCTGCACTTCAACTGTATGCACGAGCAAGATCTGGTTCTCGCGGCGAGCGTCTAAAATGGCGACAATTGCGATCTGCCGCCAAATTTCCGACCCCAGATTGTGAGCGAGGCTTTCCAATCTCTCTTGCAGCCTTTGCAGATTCACTCCCTCGCCTAGAACTTTCACATAATCCGATCCTCGACCCAGCGGTTTTAAAATTCCATTTTGAATTTCACATAGATCTTGAGTCTGAAACCAACCCCCTTCTTTTGGATCCAACCAGTGGGGTTCTTTATTTTTCCACTGAGCAAATCCAGTCAGAAGTGAGGGACTTTGAATTTTCAGATAACCTTCAGAATTGGTTTGAGCTTGAATGTGAGAAAGAATTTGAAGCTCTGGCTTTTGATTTTTGAGGCTCTCAAGCCCAGCCGTGGCCACTTGTGAGCAGCACTCGGTCATCCCGTAACTAGGAAGCAAGGGCCAACCCAGATCCAATGCTTTTGTGTAAATATCCCCTGGTAATGCACTGCCACCGACAACCACAGCTCGAAGCGAAGAAGGTGATTTCAGTTTGGCTTGAATCAAATCAATAATTTGCGTGGGAACGAGAGCACTGAGAGTTCCCTTCTTTCCTTCAATGGTTTGATGAAAAAACCGAGCGTCCCATTTGTCACCGGCAAGTCCATTCACTTGCTGAGCTCCAGAAAGATGAACTCGCGCCTCGATGGAAAGGCCGCCAACATGAAATTGCGGCAGAACCTGCACCCAACAGTCTTTGGAATCACTTTGTAAATGCTGATTCACGGCTTGGGCTGACGCTAAAAAAGCCTGTTTGGAAAGCGCAATCAGCTTTGTTGATTCACCTATTCCGGTGGAGGAGCCTGAAGACGAGATCCAGATGTGAGATTTTTGTGGGTAGAGCTCTGGTAATTGTGAAAGTAAATGCCGTTCTTCAGTTGGCATTCTGGGATTGAGCAAAACTGCCGAATCTTCGTTATTCCAAATTATTTTTTGATTGGATTCCACGGGAGCGCTTCCAAAAGATCGTCAAAGCCAATCCCAGTCCCTGGAATTTCCTTTAAGAATGGACCCGTTGTTTGAACACGATTGGAAAAATCATTGGGTCTGTAAATTTTGATGGTCAAACAACCGCAATCCAGCAGGGTGTTAGGATAAAACTTTTTCAGTTCGGCGGCTTGCAGACAAGCGTGGGCGACTCCGACTGGATGATCCAAAGAACTTGTCACGACCATCTTCAGGCCAAAACGGCTGATCATTTTTAAGGTCTTTTCGACATCAGTTCTGGCCGGTTTGATGACCACGATTGAAAAAGGTGGCTTGCTTGTGAATTTCTCCAATTCGATTTTTTCACCTTCGTGGTCCAACGCGATCGGGATGATTTTTGCCGCTTCCGTCCAAGTGTAAAGATCCCAAGGAGCTGGATCTTCTGCAAATTCGATCTTCGCTTTTTCAGTTGGGCCTAGATGAGAGAAAAACTTTTCGAATTCAGAAAATGCAGTTTTTCCACCAAAATCCAGTCGAACTGTGACTGGATTTTGTTTGAGCATGCGAATGACAAATTTGGCTTCTTCATCGACAGCTCGACCGACTTTGACTTTAAAAGTGGTATAGCCGG
>JBGGMM010000074.1:0-16629 GCA_041288045.1 Pseudobdellovibrionaceae bacterium
AGACCAAGGCCCGTCCCTTTGGGCTTCGTCGTGTGAAAAGGTTCAAAAATTCTCTTCTGTGCTTCGGCTGTCATTCCACAGCCAGTGTCTTTCACTTTGACCAGCAAGCGGTCATTTTGAAGTTCCGAACGAACACTGAGCTTGGGCGCTTTGGATTTTTCCATGGCTTGAACTGAATTGATGATGATATTCAAGAAAGCCTGCTTCAGTTTATCCTTATGTCCCAAAATTTGGGCTCCGGAAAGAAATTGGGTCTCAATCAAAATCTCTTGGCTTGAGCTGTTTTTGGCATTTTCAATCACTTCTTTGAGGACTGGATTTAAATCCACCCAATCACCGGGCGGCTTTTCCGGCTTTGCAAAATCCAAAAATTCGGAGATCAAACGATTCAAGCGATCGATTTCTTTCAGAATGATTTTGGCGAGCTTCTTGTCATCGTCGGTGTGAAAATTTTGCGATAAAAGCTCCACGCTGCCACTGATTCCAGCCAGTGGATTTCTGATTTCATGAGCAATACCTGCTGCCAACTGCCCGACAGCTGCCATTTTTTCTGATTGGCGAACGGCTGATTCCAGTCTCCGCATTTCAGTCAAATCCTCGATGACGACTAAAAAAGTGGGAGTTTCAAAATTTGAAACCTGCGGCAGAACGTGAACACTCAGAAGATGCATTTCAGAGTCCGGCATCCAGCGGATTTCATGCTTTTCCCCGGCTTGCAGATGAGCGAGGCTGGCCACCCGACTGCCTAAATCTGGTAGCAAATCAAAAAGCCGAACACTTTCTAATTTTTCAGTCTGAAAAAGTTTTGCGGCTCCAGGATTGAATTGCAAAATTTCACTCAGTGAATTGATGGTGAAAAGAGCCGATGGAATGGTTTCCACAATCATTTCATTCAAGCGACGAATGACCTGCAAGGAAAGATTTTGAGCTTCAATTTTTTGCGCAAAGAAATTCAACTGAGTGCTCAGATAGCCTGAAATTCCGGCGACCACAAAGAATGCGATGTTATTCAAGATCAAAATAAAAAGAAAGGACATGGCCTTCAGATCGGGACCAAACCAAGAAGCCACTGTGAAACCAATAGAAGCAAAGGCAGCCATCAAAAGCGCGCCCCGAGTCTCGAAAATCAGAGCTGAAAGAATGATCGTGACCAAATAAAGAAACAGAAAAAGAGTCTGATTCAAAGCACTGGTCAGCATCAAAAGAGAGATCAAGAGAATATCAAGAACGAAGGTGAAAAAAACCAATGGCCTTTTTTGAAAAAATCGATCCAGACTGAAAATCGGCAGCAACTGAATCGACAATCCAAAAATGGCGATACCGTAAAAATTCAAAAACAAGGACCAATTGAAAAAATTGGCTTGAATCAAATGATTCAGGACAGTGAGAACCACAACCAGTCCATAAATCCCCAAGCGAGTGGATTGAATGAGCAGGCGATGGTTCATTTCGATTTATCCCCCACCGACGACATTGGCCATATCGAAAATTGGCAGATACATCGCCAGGACGAGAATCCCGATCACACCACCGAGAATCACCATCAAAAGTGGCTCGATCAAAGAGGTCAGACCCTTCACTGCATTCTCGACGTCATCTTCGTAGAAATCGGCAATTTTTCCAAGCATGGTATCCAAAGTACCCGAAGACTCTCCAATCGCAATCATTTGCGACACCATATCCGGAATCAAGGGCTCTTTTGCCAAAGGCGCCGCCAAGGGCTTTCCTTGCATCACTGATTCTTTGCTGCGCAGAAGCGCTTCTTCAATCACCACATTCCCGGCTGTTCGTGAAGCGATATCCAAGGCTTCCATCACGCTCACACCGGAGGACAAAAGAGTCGACAAGGTTCTGGCCAGTTTTGCCACTGCCGATTTTTGAATCAATTCTCCAAAACCAGGCAGGCGAATGGCAATTCGATCGACTGTTTGTTTTCCTTCAGGAGTTTCATGCCAAGACATCAGAGCCCAGGGTGTTCCAACCAGGACCGCAATGACCAAGTACCAACGGTCGATGAAAATCTTTGAAAGACTGACGACGACTTTGGTGATTGCCGGCAGGTCCCTTCCAGCGCTTGCGAACATATCTTGAAATTTCGGAATCACGAAAATCAAGATTCCAGAAATCACCACAGCCGAAACGACAATGATTCCGGCAGGCATGACCAAAGCACTTTTGACTTGTTTCTTAATTTTCTCTGATTTTTCCATGTAGGTCGAAAGACGCAGCAAAATACCATCAAGGATACCCGCCTCTTCTCCAGCTCGCACCATGTTCACAAAGAAGCGGTCAAAGACATGACCTTGAGAGGCCATGGCATCTCCCAAACGTTTCCCTGCCTCAATCGCCACACGAACATTGACAGCGGCTTCTTTCAAAGTGGGATTTCTTTTCCCTTCGGAAAGCAGTTTCAAGCAATCCACGACTGGGATACCGGCATTGATCAATGTTGAAAATTGCCGAGTGAAAATCTGAAGATCTTTCGAAGAGACTTTATTTCCCCAGCCACCAAATTTCAAAGGCGGTCCTGAGGATTTTCCGGATTGAGGCGCTGCCAGGACTTTCAAAGGGACTAATCTCTGATTTCGCAATTTGGTGCGAACATCGGCTTCATCGATGCCTTCAAGCTGACCCATCTGGATCTTACCAGCTGCGTTTTTGGCCTGAAATAGATAACGTCCCACAGAGTTACTCCTCTGTTAAATTCCGACTTTTTTCAAAAGACTGTCGAGCTCTTCAGGCAAGGGGCTTGCCTCAAAAGCTGTTTTCATTTCAATTTTACGCTTCATCAACAACTGAAACAGAGTTTGATTGAGCGAGCGCATTCCTGATTTTTCCGCGGAAGACCTCATCAAATCAGGAATGGACTCAAAATTCTGTTTCGTCAGGGCATTGAGAACTTCAGAGTCTGCGAACAGCAACTCAAAGGCACCCTGCAAAGGAGCTTCGATTCCGGGCAGAAGCCGCAGCCCCAATCCCATTTGTAAAGTCCCACCCAGACGGCGGGCTCGGCTCTGTTCGGATCCCTCACAGAGATCCAGCATTCTTTGCAGGCCCATTTTCAAATTCCAAAAGGGCAAAGTCAGTAAAACGGATCGTCCTTCTTCAGCCAGGCGAAGTGCTTTCTCGCAGAAAATAGTTTCTGGTGAATCGATGATGATCAGATCTGCACTTTGTGGAATGGCTCCTGATTTCAGCTGCTGAGAAGGATAATGAGATAGAACATTTCCGTCGCTGGCGAAATTTAAATTCTCTTCATCAGAAAAAATGGCAATGATTTTTTTTCGTCCCTGACTGGCCGCCAGAAGACTCTGCACAGCGGCGGTTTTTCCTGAGCGTCGAGGCCCAACGATCAGGTTCAAACCCTGAGCCCGAAGCACCGATTCGCTGGCCATGGCAGGAAACGCCCAGAGCTGAGCATTTTCGTTTTGCAGAACCATGGACCCATTCACACCGTCAAAATCAATTTGAAAATCAAATTTAAAAGAGACATCCCCGATTTTTTTAACGCCTTGAAGCTTGAAATTCTCGTACAATGATTTTTTCTCGTCCTCAGTCAAAATTTGCGAAAGCATCTGTCTGATTTCATTGGCTGAAATTTGCCCATCAGTGATGGGCAAAAGGTCTTTCCCCACACGAAGGCGAATGGGCTGAAGGCTATTGAGCAAAATCTCTTGCCCTTTTCGATCCACTGCCATTTCTAAGCATTTTTGAATGGGATTCATTTAAGTGTCCTTCACTGAGGCGTTGAGAACTTCCTCAATCGTTGTTTGTCCACGTTTCAATTTTAAAAGTGCACTTCGACGCAAAGTTCGCATTCCCTCTTGCCGAGCCATGATCCGAAGGGACTCAGAACTGGCGCCTTTCAAAATGGCCTCGCGAATTTTTGTCGACATTTCCATCAACTCAAAAATGGCGATTCGGCCCTTGATGCCGACACCGTTGCAAGTTGGGCATCCTTTGCCTTTGAATAATTGATACTCTTTCACTTCTTTTTCCTCGACTCCAATGTCAATCAGCGTCTGGGCTGAAACTTCAATCGGGTGCTTGCAGTTTTCGCAGATTTTCCCCACAAGTCGTTGCGCCACGATCAAATTCAAAGTGGATGTGACGATATAGGGAGCAACTCCCATCTCTGTCAGACGAACAACAGTTTGAGGCGCATCGTTGGTGTGCAAAGTGCTGACAACCAAGTGACCCGTACTGGCTGCTTTCATGGCAATTTCAGCGGTTTCAAGATCTCGAATCTCTCCCACCATGATGACATCCGGATCTTGCCGAAGAAAGCTTTTCAGAGCGCTCGCAAAAGTCAGATCAATATCGGGATTCATCTGAACCTGATTGATGCCCTCTAAGTTAAATTCCACTGGGTCTTCAGCTGTTGAAATATTCACGTCCGGCTTGTTGAGCTCAGCAAGCGCCGAATAAATCGTCGTCGTTTTTCCCGATCCAGTGGGACCGGTGATGAGAAGCAGCCCCTGAGGCAGATCGATATTTTCTTTAAAAATCGCCAGATCCTCTGGTTCAAAGCCAAGCTTTGTCATATCCAACTGCAAATTGGATTTATCCAAAAGACGCAAGACCACTTTTTCTCCCCAGATTGTCGGCAGCACGCTCACACGAAAATCCATGGATTTGCCACCTTTGAGCGGCAATTTGATACGCCCGTCTTGCGGTCTTCTTTTTTCAGCAATATCCAGCTTGGACATGATTTTGATACGACTGGAAATTGCTGCAGCCGATGCCGGCGACTGACTGGCAGCTTCGACCATCGAACCATCCACACGGTAACGAACTCTGAATTTTCGTTCATAGGGTTCAAAGTGAATATCGGAAACTCTTTTTTTAATCGCATCCTGAAGAATTGCGTTGACGAATTTAATCAGCGGACTGCTTTCTTCTTCCGCCGCCATGTTGGCAAAATCGATGGCTTCAGCGTCGCCAGTCTCCCCTTCACCCTGATCGATTTCTTTACCCAGAGCGGAGACGTTTCCGCCATAGTACTTTTCGATCGCCATTTGAATGCCAAGCTCCGTTCCGACAACGGCTTGAATTTTACAGCGAGTGATAAAGCGCAAATCATCGCGCACGGCCGTATTTGTGGGATCCGAAAAGGCCACAACCAGAGTGCTTGTTCCGACTTTTTGAACAGGAATCAAAGCGTACTTTTCACAAACTTCTTTGGGCACCATTTGAATTGCCGCAGACTGAATTTGAAACGAGTTCAAATCCACACCTGAAATCTGGAAAATTTGCTCGAGGGCTTTCAACAGGTGGGCATCTTTGATCAGTCCCAACTGCACGAGCACAGCGCCTAATTTTCCGCCCGATTTTTTTTGCTCCTCAAGGGCTCGGGACATCTGTTCTGGACGAATCAGCCCCTGCTTGACTAGCAACTCCCCGAGCTTAATGCCCGCCATCTCAACCCTCCGTGGTAGCAAGAGCTTTTATTTTATCGGGCTGTGACTTTTTTTGTTACTGGACCTACGTCTGTTTTAACGTCGAAAGAAACTTTTTCCACTCTTCAAGATAGTTGGATTCATGACCACTCCATGGGCTCGGCATTTCTCCCGCTAGAAGCGAGCTGAGAAAGAGCCAATCTCGCATCCCCCAGATTTCCTGACCTGCCAAGTAGCGAACACCGACGTGATCGGCTTCTTCCAAAAGTGGATTTGATTGCAAGGACAAGGGCAGATCCACCACCAATCCTTCTTTTTTCAGAAAATTCAAATAAGTGAGGTCATCAAAGATTGTTCCACCTTCCTCAGGGGTGAGAGTGTTGAGAAGCAAAGAGCCGTTGCTTGGCTGAGAAGTGAGCTCAGTTTCACCGAGAATCTGAAATTTCAAATCAAAATACAGTCGAGAAAATTTTTGCACATTCGCGAGCGCCTCTTCGCTCTGACTTGTGATCATCACAATCCGGCGAAAGCCCATTTGAATGGCCACTGCCGCGCACATTCGCGACCAAGCTCCAGAGCCAGTCACATAACATGTCGAATGAGTGTCCAGTCCGGGAGCTTTTTTTAAAATGAGCCGCTTGAGCGCTTCTTTTAAGAAACATCGAAGCCAAACTTTTTTCTGCTCGCGCAAAAGACAATCGGCGAACTGCACTTCGACCACTTCGGCCGGGATTCGTTGGGCTTTTGCAAACAAAGTATCAGAAGCTTCCTGCGAAAGCAGAAGGGCATCACAGGGAAGTTCAACGAGAATTTTTTCCGGATCTGACAGTTCATCTCCTGCCAATTGTTGCCACTCCAGTGGAAGAGAGAGCTTCTCGAGCCAAAATGTCTTTCTGATCTCTTCCATTTGTCCAGAGAGATCTCGAATGGATTTCATTTTCCGCTCCACTTTCGGGCTTTTTCTGCGTCTTGTGCGATTTGATTTTTCAGCTCTTCAAGTGAAGGAAACTTTCTTTCTTCGCGCAAATAATCGCAGAGCTCCACTTTCAAAGTTTGACCATAGAGCTCTTGAGAAAAATCCAGAATATGGACTTCGGCTTTGATCGGCTGATGATCCCCTTCAACGAAGGTTCGATTCATTCCCACATTCATCACAGCTCGCAATTTTTTTGCTGGCTCTTCCTGACGAATGACTTCACAAATATAAACTCCCATGCGCGGAAAAAAATCGACATCTGGTTTGATGTTCGCTGTCGGAAAGCCCAGGGAACGACCGCGCTTAGCGCCCTTCTCCACCACACCTTTCAGATAATAGCGTCGTCCCAACATCTTTTCCGCCATTTGCGGCTCACCAGCCAAAAGGTGCTGACGAATTTTTGAAGTGGAAACGATTTGGCCGTCGACTTGAAAGGCAGGAACTTTTTGAAGCTGAATTTTTCTCTTTTCACAAAAGGCAGCTAGCAGATCCATATGTCCCTGCCGATGAGCTCCGAATTGAAAGTCGTGTCCCACCGCCAGAAATTTGGGTTGAAAATATTTCAGGATGTAATCCTCCAAAAAATCAGGCGCTGAAATCTCAGAAAATTCCCTTGAAAAGGGCTGCCTTAAAATTCCTTGAAGCCCCCGTTTTTTGAGCTCCTCCTGCTGATCTTCCAATGTAAAAAGGCGGACGTGCTTCTTCTCAGGAGTCAAAATCTGCGCTGGATGCGGGTGAAAGGTCATTAAAATCGAAAGGCCTTGTCGGCGCTCGGCATCTGCAACCACAGCTTTGAGAAGTTCCTGATGTCCACGGTGAACACCATCGAAATTTCCGATTGTGAGACTCACTGGCTTTTGAATTTTCAGCCGCGCTTCTCGCCACAGCTCGGGATCCCACCACACTTCCATAAACCCATGATAACTGAGGGGGAATTCCAAAAGAACTTGAAATTTCAAAGACCTTTGCTATGGTGCATTACCCGCATGAACCAGCAACGCACTTTCCGACAGATTCGGCGCCATCTTTCCCGCTCTCGTGGCGTGATCTTGCGTGGACTGCTCTGCTGGGCCATTGGCTGTGTGATTTTATTAAATGATGAGGTCACTTCTTACGATCAGCGTCTTCAGCTGCGCGGAGACCAAAGCGTCAGCTCACAAATTGTGCTCATCACTTTATCCCCCTCGGACTTGATGCTGACGGATCGCTTGAGGGGACGCTCATTTGGACCTTTGGGTGAACTGACCGATATTACCGATAGCTTTTATTGGGATCAAAAGCTTTGGACGCAGCTGTTAACGAAAGTTCTCTTGCAAGAGCCAAAAAAAGTGGGAGTTTCGCTCTTCTTCAGTGAAAACCTCGGACCTTTAAAGCTGACATCAGATCAAAAGAAAATTCTCAAAGATGAGCGTGTGCTTTGGGGGACTTCGACCTCTTTGTCTGAAAGGGTCAACCAACCTGTTCTTTCGGATGACACACGCTCAAACATCGGCTCCATTCAGCTGATCCGTGATGAAGATGGGGTCATTCGTCGGTTTCTCCCTTCTCATTCGGATTTCATCTCTCGACTGACCGGAAAGAGCTTGGACTGGAAAACCTCACGAATGATCAATTTTCGGGCAGCAGGCGGAAAATTTTTAGAATTCTCTCTTCAAGATCTGCTCGATGACCGCATTCCACCTAAAGCTCTCAGAGGAAAATATGTTCTCATCGGATCTGAAAGTGCTTCCAGCACTCAGTACCTGACGCCTTTGGGCTCCTCGCAACGCCATGAGGTTTTTGCTCAGATTCTTGATAACACTTTGGAAAATCGTTGGATTTATCGAGCGAGCAATTTGATCTACATGATTTTTTTGCTTCTTCCTCTGATGATTTTGAGCGTTTCTGTGATCACCGGCTACCCCCAGACAGTGGCCTTTGTCTTTATGCTTTGGCTGGCCACTTTGGCTGCAGCTCTTTCCGCCTGGGTTTTTGATCTTTTCAGTATTTGGATTCCTGCTGTTTCTTCGGCCATGCAGCTTCTCACAACTTGGGTGATTTTCATTGGGTATCAGGCCAATAAAATCGAAAGAAGAAACTGGCAACTGCAGCAGGAACAACTGTATCTAGCCGAATTGGAACAGCTCAAAAATAATTTCGTCTCACTGATCAGTCACGATTTGAAAACTCCAATTGCCAAAATCCAGGCCATCGTCGATCGGCTCTTAACAGATTCTGCCGCCCAGGCCTTTTCTTTGGATTTAAAATCTTTGCGTTCTTCCAGTGACGAATTGAGCAAATACATCCAAAGCATTCTCAAAGTTTTGCGCGTTGAGTCCCGGGATTTCCAACTGAACATAGAAGTGGGCGATATCAATGACACGATTCAAGAAGCGATCGAACAATTAAGCCCCTTGGCACGCGAAAAACAGATTCACATCCACTCGCAGTTGGAACCCATGTTCTCAATTGAAGCGGACTTCACATTGATGCGCGAAGTTCTGATCAATTTGCTTGAAAATGCCATCAAGTACACCCCTAGTGAGGGACAGATTTTCATTTCTTCCCAGGAAACCGGCAATAAAGTCTGGGTGGAAATCTTGGATACAGGCGAGGGAATCCCAGCTGAAGAAGTCGCCAATGTCTGGGGAAAATTTGTCCGCGGCAAAGATCAGGATCTTAAAACCAAGGGAACGGGATTGGGACTTTATCTGGTCAAATATTTCATTGAACTTCACGGCGGCGAAGTCTTTATGGAAAGTGATTTAAAAAAAGGGACCAAAGTGTCTTTCTCATTGCCACTTGAGGAAGCAGAGGGAGTAGCATGAAACAGAACATGTCTGTCTTGATCGTTGATGATGAAGCGGAACTTCGAAAAAGCGTGATAACGATTCTGACCACTTCGATTCCTGAAGTGGAGTTTCAGATTCAAGAAGCCTCCTCGGGAAAAGAAGCCATTGCCACATTTGAAAAGGGAGATTTTGATCTGGTGGTCATGGACGTTCGCATGCCTGAAATGAATGGGCTCGAGGCCCTGAAACACATCAAAGAAAGCGATCCTCGCACATTTGTCGTGATCATGACAGCTCATAGCAACCTGCAAGACGCCATCACGGCTATTAAAGATGGGGCTTATGATTACGTCGAAAAACCAGTCAATGCCCAAAGACTTGCCGAAATCGTTCGCAAATCTCTGGAAGCTCGCGAGATGGTATCCAGTCTGGCTCTTTCCAATCCGATTTTTGACGACGATGTGGATTCAGAATTCGTCGGACATTCCCAAAAAATGAAAGAAGTCTTTCATTTGATTTACAAACTTTGCAAAGTCGACACAACAGTTTTGATTCGCGGGGAAAATGGCACCGGCAAAGAACTGGTGGCTCGCGCCATTCATTACAATTCGCCTCGAAAAAGCGGCTCTTTCATTGCCATCAACTGTGGCGCCATTCCTGAGAATTTGATGGAGAGCGAGCTCTTCGGTCATGAAAAAGGCTCATTCACCGGGGCTACGGAAAGAAAAATCGGAAAATTCCAAGTGGCTAACAACGGGACTTTGTTCCTGGATGAAATTGGCGAGCTTCGCCCGGATATGCAAGTGAAACTGCTGCGAGTGCTGCAAGAGAAAAAATTTCTTCCAGTTGGCAGCAATCGCGAAGTCAAAAGCAATGCCCGCATCATTGCCGCCACCAACCGAAATCTCGAAAAAATGATCGAAGAAAGTGATTTTCGCGAAGATCTTTTTTACCGTTTGAACGTCATGCCGATCTTCTTGCCCCCATTGCGGGATCGCAAGGATGACATCCCGGCTTTGGTTCAACATTTCATCAAGAAATTTTCCAAATCCCACCACTCGCCGATTCAAAGCATTCATGCCCAGGCACTTGAAACTTTGAAAAATTACCGCTGGCCTGGAAATATCCGTGAATTGGAAAATGCGATTGAGAGAGCTTTCATTGTCGAAAATTCGACACAGATTCAAACTGCCAGCTTGCCGGAAGCCGTTCGCCAGGTCGAAGTTCCAGTGAAAACCGGCAAAGGTGCCGCTGAATCCGAAAGCCAGCTTTTGGATTTTGAAGTTTTCAAGGAACAGGCGGAAAAAGATTTTATCATTTCAGCTTTGAAAGCCAATAGAGGTCGCATCAATCAGACTGTGGCTCAGGCGAATATTCCAAAAAACACTTTGCTTCGGAAAATCAAAAAATACGGGATCCAAGTCGAAGACTACAAAGACTGAGAAGGTGCTGTCCATTCATGCACGGCCTTTAAAACTTCGGCGGCCTGAATGCTCTTCATGCATTCATGTGTCCCGATGGGGCATTTGTGATGTCCATGTTTTCCGCAGGGTCGACATCCCAACCCTTTTCTCTCAACGACAATGGCTTTTGAATTCCAGGGCCGATAGCCAAAATCAAGAACCGTTGGTCCAAAAATACTCACGGTTGCAGCTTGCACCAAGGCTGCCATGTGTTGACCCGCGCTGTCGTTGGTGATCACCACGCTGGCCCTTGCTAAAAGTGACAGACTTTCTTGCAGGCTTGTCTGGCCGGCCAAAGATTTAGAATTGGGGATTTGCTGAGCGATTCTTTGAGCCAGCTCTTCTTCACCGGGGCCACCCATCACAAGAATGAAATGTCCCTCTTGCGAAAGTTTCTGGCCGACTTCGATAAATCCCGCTTCTGTCCACTGTTTGGTTTTCCAGACACTTCCGGGAAAAAGACAAATAAACCGCGCCGGCAGCTGGTGCTTCTCTTGAAGTGAAGAAAATGAAGACGAAAAAGTGGCCTGTGGCGATGCCCATTCTGGAACTGGCGAGAGCTGCCTTTTCCCTTGCCTGGGCCATTCCAAATCCTGGCGTCTGAAATCCTGCAATTGCTTTTTAAGAGTCGGATCATGCTCCTGCAACAAAGACATCTGGCGAAGAGCATCTGGAAGGCTTTTCTCTTTGCGAATCCTTTCTCCAAAAAAAGCGAAATTCCACCAACTGCGAAAACCAATCTTCGTTTTGGCTTTCACTTTTCGCGCAAAAAGAGCGGATGTCAGGGATTCATGTGGAGAGAGAAGCAGATCGAATTCCCAACTGGAAAGCGCTTGCAGCGCCGCTTTGTAGGAAGCTTTGTCCTTTTTTTGAATCTCGTAGATCTTTTCCACCAGCTGGCAATCTTTAAGAAGCGAGCCGAAACCCTTCCGGCAAACAAGGGAAATTTCACAATTGGGAAACTTTGTGCGCAGATATTTAAAAAGAGGGACAGTGAGGAGCAAGTCCCCTAAAAAAGCGGTTTGAATAACGAGAATTCGTTTTGTCGGCACCAATCTTCTGTTCCCTGAAAAATGGCTTGGAGAATGCTCCCCAAGTCGACCTGATCATAACACATCTGGGCTTTGTCACAAGATCTCTTCCAACAGGGCCCGCAAGCAGCCTGTGACTGAATTTTTACACCTTTTCCATAGAGTTCAATTTCTTGAGCGCAAGTCGGACCAAACCAGGCAATGACAAATTTGCTTTGTGAAATCGCCATGTGCATCCCTAAGCTGTCACCTGTCACGACCAAATCACAAGCAGCCACGCTGACCAAACCATCTCGAAGCCCCAGACCCGTTGAGCTTTGAAATATTGGAAGTCCCTGCCCAATCTGCTGATTGCGGATTTCATCTTCAGGCCCTCCGAGAAGAACTAAATTTTCAAATCCAGAATCCAGGAAAGCTTGAATCATCCGTCGCTGGTATTCCACTGTGAGCTTTTTTGCTGGGATCACATTCGCACAGCCTGTGTTGATTCCAATCACCGGCTGCCGAAAATTCAGACTCCACTGTTTCTTTCTTTGCGAGCAAAGTCTGGCTTCCAAATCACTGAGGGGCAGATCATAAGCAGGCAAGGGCATCGGGCCCAGCTCCAGAGCTTCACAGATCAGTTGGATTTCAGTTTTTTGATTTTGAAAAAATTTTTTCTCGTCATTTAATCCCAGGCTCCAAAGCTCAGTTGCCGCTGGAGTTGCCGGCAAAATGGCGCCCGTTCTGGCCTCGGCTCGAAAGCCATAAACCTGCTTTGCCTTTGTTGATTTCAAGACCCCTGTCGCTTTGAGAGATTTATCCACCACGAATGCCAGATCAAACTCAAGCGCCGAAAGCTGCAAAAGATCTTCAGACCCTGTCGTGAGAACTCGATCCACCAAAGGATGGTTCTTGAGAAGCTGCTGAGCTGGGGCATCCGTCACCCAAGTGATGAGAGATTGCGGATATTTTTCTTTGATTTTCTGAAGCAGAGCTGTTGAGCGAACGACGGCTCCCAAAGCTCCCAAATGAATGAGTAGCACAGACTGATTCACTCGCTCAAAAGAAGGACAATCGGCGGAGCAATTCGAATTTTTGCCGCAAGGCTTGTAGCCATTGAAAAATCGGCACTGAGTTTGGAACATCCCTTGATTTTAAAGGAGGATGCCTCAATTCCACAGTCCAGCCCAAGTCCAGCTTTCCTTTGAAATTTAGCGTCCTGGCTTGATTTCGATGACTTCAGAGACCAAAGTCCCGATTTTGATTTTGGATTCAATGCGAAGAATGTATTTGCGGTCATCGTCACTGAGCCAGATGTAGTTGTCGCCAACTGGATTGAACTTTCCCTTCAGTTCAATTTCAGGGCGAATCACAATGGCGTCAAAGATACCGGCGTCTGTTTCCAGCCGCTCTTTGCGAACGGCTTTCCCTCTGAAAACCAGATTTTTCTCATCATCAGCAACATAAAATGCATTTTCTTTGCCGACTTCCCATTGAAAAGCCCGCATGTAAAAGGCCGCCGAAAAAACGTTCTGTGCATAAGGCTGGATTTCCCACTGCTGCTTTTTCTGTTCTTCTCCGCTTTTGTCAGTGACTTTCTTTTCCCAATAAGTGGCCGTGCTTTTCTGATGATCAAAGAGCATCCGGCCCTCTCGCAACTGAGAAGTCTCTTTCACGTGCAATGTGAAAACACTGGGAACCATTTCTTCAAAATCCATCAACACATCGACATGATCATCAACTGCATAGAATGAAGAGAAAAAAGAAGCCGTCTTGATGGATGTTCGAAATTGATAATTTTTTCGCCCGTTCACTTCGGCAAAGGAGCGGGTTTCAAGCTCTAAAGTTCCAGCTTTCATTTTAAAATAATTCACCGAATGAACGACCTTTTCACCGACACGGAAGGGATCCTTCAAAGGCCGACGCCCCTCAAAACCAAGATCACTTTCAATTTCAGGCTGGCGCTTTTGTGGCACCACAGCTGCACTGCCCGCTTTGGGATTGGATTTTGAGGTCGTTTTTTTCTTTCCTGCTGCCTTCTTGTTTCCAGCAGGCGCAGCTGCCGAAGGAGAATTGACCGCTGGAGGATTAACAGCTGGAGGCGCTGGAGTTGGCACTGGATCAGCTGAAGCTTCTGGCGGCGGCGGGACTTCGATGATCTTAACCTGCTGTTCAAATTCTTGGTTTTCCTTCAGTTCCTCAGATTTTTCATATTTAAGGACTTTGGAAGCGCAAGCTCCAAGAATGAAAAGAACTGTTAAGAGGCAGGTTTTGTTGAGGCGATTCATTCCCATCTTTTCCACCGTCGATGCACCCACATCCATTGTTCCGGGTATTTACGGACAATCGATTCGACCCTGTCATTGTATTTTTGGGTCATCAGGCGAATTTGTAAATCCTTATCTTCAATCTTTTCAACAATGACTTCTTCCTCAAAGACGACATGTGTCCGAAGCTCTGCATCCCGATAGGTATAAACTGGCAAAACCGGCGCCTTCGTTTTCATGGCAAAGAGCGCGAGCCCATAAGCCGTTCCGGTTTTTTGACCAAAAAAAGTGGTCTCAATGCCATAGGGCCGACCCATAAATTGATCAAGGACGAAGACCACGGCCTCATTTTGCTTACAAGCTTTGAGAATATCAAAGGCCAGACTGGGACCGTGGGGCTCTAAGAAGCGGGTTCCCATTTTTTCGCGGACTCCAAACCACAACTGATTGGCAAAAGCATTTCTGAATTTTTTCGAAATGACGTGCAATCGAAGGCCCGCTAAAGCCAAAGCCGCCAAGCCCACATCGCCATTTCCCAAATGCAAACTGAGAATGAGAACACCTTTGCCCTTGCTTCTTGCCCTTTCATAATTTTCAATCCCATGCAAAACGACTCTCTGCTGGAGCCATTTTTGATTCATAAAAGGCAAAAGACAGAACTCGACAAAGTTATAGCAAAGATGGTGCATGGAAAGCCGAGCGAGGCGCTTTCGAGCTTCGAAGCTTTCATCAGGAAAGGCAATAGTTAAATTTTTCAGGATGGTGAATCTTCGAATCTTCAGAATATCAAACCAAAGTGTTCCAAGAAAAACACCAAAAGCCCAGCGAAGTTGCCGGGGAAAAATCAAAAAAGAAAGGGCCAAACTAGTGGCGATGACATGAGTCCAAAAAGACATGAAGCTCTTTCGGTTCCGCTCGGAACTCGGTTTGTATACCGACAGGATTGAGAACTTGTGCCAGTTCTAAATCCGTCTGAAGTTTGTAAAAATCTTTCTCTGTCGTGAGAATCTGCTGAGCCCCGCTAAACCGGAAGGTTTCTAAAATTCGTTGCCGATCTCGAACGGAATAAGGGTGGTGATCAGAAAAAATCAAATGCTCACGAATTTGAAATCCCAGTTGCCGGATAGAAGCTTCAAAAACCTTTGGCTTGGCAATGCCTGAAACCAAAGCGACTGGCGCTCCCGTTTCTAATGGCTTTAAAGGCCGCAAATGAAACTCCAACTCATAAACCGGCAGTCCCGAAGGAATTTTCTTTTTCAAATTTTCGACTTGCTCTGAATGGGACCAATTCACTTTTGTCAGAATCACCGCAGAGGCTCTTTGCAGAGAAGAATAGCCTTCTCTCAGTCTCCCCACGGGTAGCAAAAAATCCTCGCTCTCTTCGACAGTTGTATCCAGTAAGACAATATCGAAATCGCGGTGCAAAGACCGATGCTGAAAGCCATCATCGACAACCAGAAGTTGACTGGACTCTTGCATCGACGCCACTTGGGCTGTGATGAATTTCTTCGGACCGGTCCACACGCTGAATGAGGGGAACGAGCGAGCGATCAAAAAAGCCTCATCCCCATAATAAAAAGCTCCCTCCGAAGAGTTGACATCAACTTTCTGGACACCACGACTTTGAGCTTTGTAGTTTCGTGAAACCACAGAAGCCGAAATTCCCCGACTCTGAACCATTTCAAGAATTTTCTGCACGACTGGAGTTTTGCCGGTTCCGCCAACGGAAAGATTGCCAACACTTAAAACTGCCGGGCGCACTTTTAAAGCATCCACCAGGCCCGTATCATAGAAAAAATTTTTTCCATCCACTCCCAGTCCATACAGAGAAGCGAGCATTTCTTTGAGGTCCATTTTCATGGCGACCCCTTTTGCAAATAGGGCTCAAGTGATTGTGCCACTCTCTCTGTCGCCCCTTTTTCTCCCAGCTGCGATCGAACCGCTTTGAGATCTGTTCGAACCTTTTCCGTATAAGATGGATCATCCAAGTACTTTTTCATGAGAGCGTAAAGCTCATCAGGATTGGCTCCATCCTGCCAGCGCTCAGGCACCACTTCGCGGCCGAATATCAAATTCACCAAAGTGAAAAAGCGAACTCCACGAACCAAAACTTTAGCTGCAAGTCCGGTGAGCCATTTCATTTTGTACATAACCACCATGGGTTTTTCCAAGAGGGCCACCATCAAAGTCGCAGTCCCGGAGGCCGCCAAAATGTAATCGGCCAGATGAATCATTTCAAATGGATCCGCTTTTAAAAGCATGAAAGGAAAACGAATGTCTTCGAGCTGAGCCTGCAGTTTTTCTTTGTCGACTGTCGGAGCACACATCAAGAGAATACGGATTTTCGGATAATTTTTGTAAAGCCGTTTGGCCACTTCAAATTGAATCATCAGATGCTGACGAATTTCGATTCTTCGACTGCCGGGCATCAAACCAATGACGATCTCATCGTCTTGAATCCCACAGCGGCGACGATGCAACAGCCGGTGCTCATCATCCCAATATTTGGGATCCAGCTCATCTAAAAGCGGATGTCCTACAAATTGGGCCGAGACCCCTTTTTCTTCAAAAAAAGAAACTTCAAATGGAAAAAGCACAAAGACCTGATCACAAAATTTTTTAATTGTTTGAACCCGGCCTTTGCGCCAAGCCCAAACCTGAGGAGTGATGTAATACACCACGGGAATCCCCATTTTTTTGAGTTTCTTTGCCAGCATCAAATTGAAATCAGGATAATCCA
>JBGGMM010000075.1:0-4941 GCA_041288045.1 Pseudobdellovibrionaceae bacterium
TTTCCCGGTTTGGCGGCAAAATCCGACATCGCTTTAAAAACGTTGCGATGCCCTTCCAAAATGGATTTGAGAATTTCCAGACAGACACCTTCTGTGAGCACTGTCAAAAAATGCCCCTTGTAATCGACTTGGAGAAAATTAAGAAAATCGCCATTGATGATCAGCTCAACTTCGAAATCTCGAAAAGCACCCGATGAGTAATAGTGCAGAAATTCAACTAATTTTTCGCTGTAGAAAAACTCTTCGAGCGAGTTGGTGCCACCATCTTTGAGAATGCGTCCTTTTCCCAAATGCAAATCACTGACGACAACTTTGATCCGTTTCGGAGCTGCTTCCTGTTCACTGTTTTCAATTTGCGTGGGATCTTGAGTCACTGTCTCCATAGCGCCAACAAACTAATCTGCTTTTTTCAGTGGGGCAACTCGAATAGCCGTATTTGTGCTATCGTTCACCTCAAGATTGGTGAGCGCAATTCGAAGCGCTCGCACCGTGCGCGCGAATTGCTCCTGATTGGCCTCCAGTTTTTGCCCCAGATCGATAATTCTATTTTGATAGGATTCAAGTTCATTTTGCAGCGAGTCCGTCTTGCGCTTAAGCTCGAGAATAGTTTCGTCCTTGGTTTTCAAAAGCGCTGCTTTTTCGGCTTTCGAAAGTTCCAAGCGATTTTCTAATTCTCTTTCACGCACACGAACTTTGCGCAAATCATTGGAAAGGCGACTTTCCAGTTCTTCCACTTTATTCCGTAAGCGATGAATTTCGGCATCTTTGGCAAGCAGGCCATCTTTGAAAATTCGAAGTTCCGAATCATTGAGCTCTCGGAGATCTTCTCTTTGCTTTTCTAAATTTTGCGCCCGGACGATCAGCTCTTCTAATTTGGATTTAGAAATTTCTCCAGCTGAGGACAAGACTTCGTTATCCTTTCGAAGTCTTTCAATTTCTCTTTCCAGATCCAGGACTCTTTGCTGAGCCAGTTTTAAATGATCCGCTTGAGCAAATTGCGATTCAAAAGCCGAGCTCTTGACCTTGCCACCACCGTAAGAAATTTTAGGCTCGACGACTGCTGATTTTGGAGCGGCAATCACAGTTCGATCTTCCTGTGCCATCGGCTTGTGCTCTTCAGCTTGAGAAGTTGCAATTTCAGCATTTGCCGTCGCTTCTGGATCACCAATCACTGAAGTTTTGTCGTCATCCGCATCTGTAGATGATTTTGAATTTGAACTTAAATTGGCGCGAGGTGGATCAAACGCAAGATCCAGTGGACCATCTTCGACAGCTTCATTTTCATTCTGCGAACTATAGGCATCATTGGAATCACCGAGGCCCTCGGGACCAATGCGAAATGATGGATCTGCAGTTTCATTCTTCAGATCATCAAGCACAGATTTGATCAGATGTTCTTTCGGCTTCTTCACTTTTTTCATGCCTGAATCAACTATCGGAAAATTCAGGCCTTTTCTTAAGGAAACCGCCTCAAAATGGCAATCAGCTCAAGGAGAGCCAAGAAGCAAAGACCTAAGTCCAGAAAACCCAGACGAAAATCGAGGGATTGGATTTAAAAAAACTTTGCCGGACGGCCGTCTGGGAGCCATCTCATGGACGGTCAGACTGACATTTAAACCCGTCACCGCTGCGCTTGAGATAAACGCAAAGCAACACCACCGTGGTGTTGCCACGCGCGATCAGTACCGCACCACATGAGTGTACTTTTCCAACCGCTGCTCCAGCTCTTTCATCGTCGTTTTGGCAAGAGACTTCACACTGAAATCCTGAATAGTGAAAGAGGCAAGAACAGTTCCGCGCATGCAGGCCGCCTTGAGATCGGCAGCTTTCGGAGCTCGATTCAAGCTGGCTAGGTGGCCAAAGAATCCGCCCGCAAAAGTGTCACCGGCTCCGGTTGGATCTGTGACTTTCTCAATGGGGAAAGCTGGCAAAATAAAATAGCCTTCTTCTCTCGTGTACATCACGAAACCGTACTCTCCTCGCTTGATCACCAGGGCTTTGGGTCCGAGAGCGCAGACTTTCGGAGCCGCTTCGATGGCATTGGCAGCACCTGTCAGCATCATGGATTCGTGTTCATTGATCAAAACCACGTCGACTTTTGCGAGAACTTTTTTAAGATCTGCTAATTTTGAAGAGATCCAGAAGTTCATGGTGTCCATCCCGACAAACATCGGAGCTTCAACCTGTTCAAGAACCTTCAACTGCAGATCTGGTGAAATGTTGGCCAGAAAAACGAATTTTGAATCTCGATAATGCTCCGGAAGCTTGGGATCAAATTTTTCAAAGACATTCAGCTCTGTCGCTTTGGTGATCGCTTCATTCATGTCACCTTCATAAGAGCCGGCCCAATGAAAGGTCTTTCCCTTTTGAACTGTCATCCCCGTCGTGTCGACATTGCGGCTTTTGAGAAGATCAAAATCTTTTTGCTCATAGTCTTCACCCACCACGCCGACCACTCGGACTTTGGCAAAAAGTGAGGCTGCCAAAGAAAAATAATTCGCAGATCCGCCCAAAGCACGATCGACTTTGCCAGATGGAGTTTCAACAGAATCATAGGCAAGACTTCCCACAACCAGGATTTCAGACACAGGAACTTCCTTTCGCTTCAAACATTTTTAGATGTTTGAGTTGGACAGTGAATTTGAATTTTCTTTTTTGAGATCCGCTTTCGTATAAACCGAGCCAATCTTCGAATTGGAAATATCCATGGTTCTCGGTTTATTTGCAAACTCTGACGTCAGTTGTCCGCAAGCAGCAAAAATGTCCCGCCCCATCGTACGACGAAGGAGAACATGCGCGCCCATACGAATCAGCTCATCTTGAAATTTTTGAATTTGATCATCATCGGGACGCTCAAATCCAGAACCTGGATGCTCATTGAATGGAATGAGGTTGATCTTGCAAGGAACCTGGCGAGTGAGCTGGTGCAATTCTTTTGCGTGGCTCAGTTGATCAGTGATTCCCTTCAAAAGAACATATTCAAAAGTGACTTTGTCCCCTGTTTGATTGGCGTAATCTCGGCAAGCTTGCATCAAATCCTTGATTGGATAGCGTTTGTTGATGGGCATGACAGCCGAACGAATGTCATCGTTGCTGCCATTCAAACTCACTGCCAAGCGAACTTTGTTAGCTGCGATTCGCCACATTTCAGGCACCAGGCCCGAAGTTGAAACTGTGATTTTACGGCGAGACATATTCATGCCCCAGGGATCATGTAAAACTTCGATGGCTTTAAAGACAGCATCGGGATTATCCAGCGGTTCGCCCATTCCCATAAAGACGATATTGGAAAGGCGCTGGCCTTCTTTCAAGCGATCGCTGACCTGCATGAATTGGCCGACAATTTCGTGAGCCATCAGACGACGCTTGAGCTTTTGTTTTCCAGTGAAGCAGAATTTGCAGGCCATGTTGCAACCGACTTCGGAAGAAATACACAGAGTCAGTCGATCGTCGGAAGGGATCACGACAGCTTCGACTGTGTTTTTGTCTCCCATATCAAAGAGAAATTTTTGAGTTCCATCGATCGAAACCAAGTGACTGACAACTTCAGGAAGAGAAAAGTCCAGAAAGCCTTTGAGCTCTTCACGAAAATTTTTGGAAAGATTGCTCATCTCTTCAAAATCAGTGACCCGTCTTTCGTAAACCCATTTGAAAATCTGCTGAGCCCGAAATTGCTCTTTGCCAAGACCCTTCAGAAAACCGCGTAGATCCTCTTGAGACATTCCATAGAAATTTTTTGGACCTTCTTGCTTGTTTTCAAGAGTTCCACTGAAATTGCCTTCGTAAGCTGAAAACTGCGGTTGATACTGCTGCATGGCCACCCTGTGTTTGGAAAGTGCTCATTTTTAACACAGAGCTAGAGGATACTCCACAGATTTTCTTGCGTGTGGTCGCAATCATAAATATCTAAATTTATTAGCTAATTTTAAGCTCATAAAGTTGATGATTCGCAGATTGTGACCTCACAAGGAGTTGAGGCCCCAAGGCATAAAAAAAGCCCTGACACTGATCAGGGCTTTTGCGGAAAAATCAGGAAAAATAGGAGCTTAAATAGGCTTCCACATTTTATCAAATTGATTGGCCATTTCATCAAGGTCTTCAGCTCGAAGGCCCGGGGCACCATTCGAATCACTTTCGCCCAA
Organism: Pseudobdellovibrionaceae bacterium; assembly: GCA_041288045.1. Taxonomy (GTDB): domain Bacteria; phylum Bdellovibrionota; class Bdellovibrionia; order Bdellovibrionales; family Bdellovibrionaceae; genus 21-14-0-10-47-8. The sequence goes on from JBGGMM010000075.1 coordinate 4,143, forward strand.
GTGGCCATTTTCACGAATGCCTTCGTGAGCTTTGATAATATTTTCAGTTGTCTGACGAATACCCATTCCCCATTTTTGAACTTTGGCCAGCAGCTTGGCTTTTCTGTCTCCAGCGAGCGCTTTTGCAGCAGATGGCCATTTTTTTATTGCGTACTCAGCGATTCGATCATTCTCTTTTTGAAATGCTGATGTATCGACGTAATTAAAACTTGCTGTTTTATCGACGACTTCGCCTTTGGCTATCAAACTATCGATATATTGATTGTAGTCACGAACCATTGATTTCGCGTTGCGAATGTAGACGCCATTATTCGTATCCATAAAATAGCTTCGGACATCGGCATTTGCCGAACCAACAATCACGTCATCACCAAGTACCGAGACTTTTGTGTGCAATGAATGACCTGAAGCTGCATTTTGAACATTGTATTCATAGTATTTGATTGTGGCCTTGTTTTGATTGGCGGTCACAAAAGAGTTTTTCTGTTTTTCGATCATAAAATTATACGACAGAATTCCATTCAACTGGTAGCGCGCGAAAATGTTGATCGCGAATAAATCAGTTGTTTCAATTGCATTGGTCAAAATCACAATGTCGACATTCTTACAATTCCATCTGCCATTGATCATGCTGCCAATCGCATTGACCAAGTTCGACGAAAAGAACACGTAGGCCGAATGAAGGACAACTCGAGTTCGCTGCTTGGATTTTGCCGAAACTGCACAGGCATTTTCAAGTCCCTTCACCCAAAGCGAATGATAATACTTCCCATGACTGCTTTCACTGCCGATTTTAGAG
>JBGGMM010000076.1:0-3293 GCA_041288045.1 Pseudobdellovibrionaceae bacterium
ATCTAAAAAATAACGATCGTGAGTAACAAGTAAAATACTTAAAGCTTCATTTTGTAAATAATTCTCAAGCCATTCACTCATTTCAATATCCAAATGATTGGTAGGCTCATCAAGAATCAGAAAATTACTGGGTGATAAAAGAAGTTTCGCCAATGCCACCCGGGCCTTTTCGCCTCCCGAAAGGACGCCGCATTTTTTATGAACGGAGTCTCCCTGGAATAAGAAAGCGCCGGCAATGGCACGAACCTGTGAAATCGGCAGATCAGGAGCTGTGCTTTCCAGCTCTTCTGAAATCGTGTTTTTCAAATTCAAAGTCTCAGCTTGCATTTGAGAGTAGTAGCCGACTTTCACTTCGTGACCCAGTTTCACGCTGCCTTCAGAAGGTGACAGACTTTGAGATAAAAGCTTGAGAAGAGTTGTTTTCCCCGCCCCATTCACTCCGACAATCGCAGTTCGTGTGCCTTTCCGAATCAGCCAATTGAGATTTTTAAAGATGAGCTTTTCGCCGAAGCGAACGGCTGCATTTTCAACTGTGACGACATCTTTACCGCTGTGAGGGGCCGGTGGAAAACGAAAGCGAACGGTGGCCCGATCCTCAGGAAGTTCGATCAAATCCATTTTTTCAAGTTGTTTCAAGCGACTTTGCGCTTGGCGGGCTTTCGTCGCTTTTGCTCCGAATCTTGAAACGAAAGCTTCAATTTCAGCGATTTTCGCCTGCTGACCTGCATACTGAGCTTTTAAAACCTTCAAGCGCTCTTCTTTTTGGATGACGTATGATTCCAGGTTGCCGCTGTAATTCCAAAGATGCTTTTGATCGATTTCAAGGACCTCGGTCACCAATTTATTTAAAAATCCAGTATCGTGGCTAATCACCAAAAGAGCACCGCGATTGCGTTTGAGAAATTCTTCCAGCCACAAAAGTGATTCCAGATCCAAATGGTTGGTGGGCTCATCTAAAAGCAAAAGATCAGGATCCATCAAAAGCAGCCGCGAAAGCGCGACACGCATCAGCCAGCCACCACTGAATTCAGTCAGTTTGCGGTCAAAGTCCGCCGACCGAAAACCCATTCCACCTAAAATGGCTTTGGCTCTGGATTCAATCCGGTACTCGTCAAGATTTTCAAGTTCTTCCAGAATTCGTCCGTACCTCTCTAGATCGTTTTCATCCGACTTTTGCGAGAAAGCCTTTTCCAGTTCTTCTTTCGTCTTCAAGAGGTCTTCGCGACGTCCATCCATACGCAAAGTCTCTTCAAGGATGGTTCTGCCTGACATTTTGGGAACTTCTTGTGGGAGGTACCCAATGGTCAAATGCCTCGCTCTGGAAATTTCCCCTGAATCTGGAGATTCAAAGCCCATCACCATTTTGATGAGAGTGCTCTTGCCCGCGCCGTTGGGTCCGATCAAGGCGACGCGTGACCGGTGGCCAATATGGGCGTTGGCGTTTTCAAAAAGGATTTTAGAGCCGAATTGCTTGGAGAGTCCTTGGATGTGAAGCACGGACCTGTTCTACAAAAAAAAATGGGACTTTGAAAGTCCCATTTTCATATTCACCGGTTTGAAATCTTGGATTAGTGAATGGTCTGCTCAATCCAGTCAGTCACTGAATTGACTTTGCTATACACTCCGTATTTGCCAGGACGTGCACAGCCTTCCCCCCAGCTGACCACACCGACTAAAACGTAGTTGTTATTTTTTGAAACCACCAAAGGGCCGCCGCTGTCGCCTTGGCAAGCATCTTTTTTGCCTTCCGCATAGCCGGCGCAGATCATAGAGTCAGTGACTTCATTGAATCCAGCATAGGCTTGGTTGCAGACGCTTTGTGAAACCAAAGGAACTGACACTTTTTGCAAAAGAGTCGATAAACTGTAAGAAGATTCTTTCAATGCGCCCCAACCAGCAGCGATTGCCATTTGAGAATCATTGTTCGGAATATTGATTTCTTCCTTATTGAAAGCGATTGGCTTGTAAGAGGTTTTTCTTTCCAACTGAACCAATGCGAAGTCATAGACCAGAATATTGTAATTGAATTTGGGATGAGTGATCACTTGCTTAGCTTTGATCACTTCAGCACCAGCCGTGTTGTTCTGATCATGAAGGCCAATCACGACATTTTGAATCGTGCCGCCTTTTGCACAGTGACCTGCTGTCAGAACCCATTCGTCTGAAATCAGCGAGCCGCCGCAAAAATGACCGTAATTATCCTGAAGCGAGACGATGAATGGAAATTCACCTTTTTTGGCCTCGATCCCGCCGACGATCAACGGTTGAATATCTGCATGTGCGAATGCTGAAGACAGGAGCAGAAGGCCGGTCATCAACATGTGGTTCAATTTTCTCATTTTTTTCCCTCCTTGTTTTGATGTCTCAAAACATTTTCCATATCACAGTACGCCACCTAGACTTCGGACAAGGGAAAAAACAAACCTCGACCAAGGGCTGTACAAAGTCAAAAAGGAGACATTTTCCATCTCTTATACCGAGGATTTGAGCCCCAAATTGGTGATATGGTTATTCGAGCTATAAGAATTATTAATCGAAGAGCTTTCCGCTCTGATAATCTTGAATGGCTTGATGGATTTCTTCTCGGGTATTCATCACAAAGGGACCATGGGCGACGATGGCTTCTCGATGGGGTTTTGCATGTCCAAAAAGAATCAAGGAGCGCTCTTCTGCTTGAAATTGAATCTCTTCACCGTCATTGAGAAATTCAATGAGCTGCATTTTTCTCACTTCATGTCCTTGGATTTTTCCAGAGCCGCGAACGAGATAAAAGAAGATGTTTTCATCCAAAGGAACTGTGGGATGAAATTCGCCTCCAGTTTGCAGATTGACAGTCATCAGACTGATTGGAAACAAAGGTTCAACTGCACCTTTTTGATTGTCGAATTCACCGGCAATCAATTGGATTTGGCATAAGGGCTGTTGAATCATAGGAATTTCAGATTTCTGAAATCCGATATAGCGTGGGTTTGTCATTTTCAAACGGGCCGGAAGATTCACCCAGAGCTGGAGGATTTCCAAAGGGCCGCCTCTTTGCTTAAAAGTTTCTGACGAAGTCTCTGAATGGACCAGTCCACGACCTGCAGTCATCCACTGAATGCCTCCGGATTCGATGATGCTTTCATGCCCGGCGGAATCTCGATGGGCAATATCCCCCTCGAGAATGAATGTCACAGTTTCAAAGCCTCGATGGGGATGAGGTCCAAACGGAAGTCCTTGATTCTGGGATGGATAAACTTGAGGCCCGTGGTGATTGAGAAATAAAAAAGGATCAATATGATCAATCGAGTGGG
>JBGGMM010000077.1:0-35943 GCA_041288045.1 Pseudobdellovibrionaceae bacterium
GGCTTGTTTACCTGAGCCATAGGTTTTGGAACTACTGCCTGCGCCACTACAGTTCCGCCAGCTCTTAACTTAGGGTTAGGGTGCCTTTCTCTTTTTCCTTCACCCACCGCATCAGATTTATGTCTTTTCCAGAGCTTAATGCGGTGGGTGAAGGAAAAAGAGAAAGGCACCCTACGCCGGCCCCCTCAACTACTAGCGGAACTGTAGTGGCGCAGGCAGTAGTTCCAAAACCTATGGCTCAGGTAAACAAGCCCAATGGACCAAATGCTGACAAAAACAAATAAGCTAATGTGTGGCGGATCCAAGAGAGCTCTCGAAGGAACGCTGGCCACCACAGCAACAGGTAGAATCGTTAGCACCAAAACCTTCAGCCACGGAACATAAATCGAATCTGGGCGCATTCCCAATCGGTAGAGCTGAAACCACAGGTACTGAATATTATCTGCTCTGGTGAACAGCATCGCTAGCGAGCAAAACATAAATCGAATTGAATACAGGCTCAAAAGCCCTGCCGGAATCAGCAATAAAAGCCAGAGCAAGCGGATCCACTGAAAATCGGGAAGGCTCGAGAGTGCAAAGTAAAGCCAAACAAGACCGATCAGGAGATTGCCAAAAATCGCTGTGTTGATTCTCTGCAGGCTCACCATAAATTGCGAGCTCACCGGTTTGGCCAAAAGCAAATCGATTTCGCCTTTTCGAACTTTGTCGGACATATGATCCAGATTTTCGCTAAAGAAAATCATATAAAAAGCGTCCACCACAAAGAGCACGCCCAAAAAAACCCGGGTCTGCGCCAGATTCCAGCTGCCAATCGTGTCGGTGACTCGGAACAAAGCTTCAAACATCAAGACTTGCGCCGCATACCAGATGATATCCGTGAGAATGCGAGTGGCGAAATTGGCGCGGTACTCAAGGTCAGCCACAAAGCTGGCTTTGAAAAAGGCCTTCATCAATCGAGAGTATTTCAAAATCCGTTTCATGCCCCATGCCCCGAATATTTGGAAAGGCCCCACTTCCAAGTCAAAGCCGAAAGAGCGCCCATCACAATCAGTCCATAAGTGGTGGTCGCAAATCCATGGCAAACCATTTCAAGTGGAACCCGCCCCGTCAGATAGCCCACCGGAATGAAAACAGCATTGGCAAAGGGAAGCTGAATCAAAATCGATCGATAGGGCTCTGGCAAAATATCCAGCGGGAAAAGCTCACCGGTAAAAATCCACAGGGCTAAATTTTTCGCAATGGTCAGTGAATAAACCCGGTTCAACTGAAACGCTAAAGTGGCAATAAAGAAACTCAAAGTATGGACGAAAACCAAATAGTAAGCGATCAGCAAAAGAGCCAAGGGGAGTTTGGAATACACAGTCGGAAGTCCGAAATAAGAAACCGCAACCAAGGGAATCAAAAAGCTCAGCGAAGAAGTGATAAATTTATAGCCCAAGAGCTGGCTCAGGTAATATTCAAAAAAACTCATCGGCCGCACGAGAAGACCATTGATGCTGCCTTTGTCGATCTCTTCGATCATTCGCGATTCATACATCCAATTGGTGGTGATTCTGGTGACAAAAGCAGTCCACAGCACATAGGCCAAATAAGACTCTTTCGGAAACCCAGCGATCAATGTGGTCTGAGCACTAGCAAAAATCGCAGTCCACAAAGTGAGCTCAATCAGACCCGTCACCAGGGGCTGCAAAATCGCATCCGTCAAAAAATTGAAGCGATACTCAAGATTTGTCAGAACGGCCAGGCGAAAGAACGCGAGATTCCTTCTCCAGAAACCGGTGAATGATGTCCTCAAAATGAGCCTCGTCAATTTTCAAATCATGAATGCCCGCAAGAGCTGTCACTCGCGACAGCACAGAAGGCAAATTTTTGGATGCAATTTCAAATTCAAACTGTTGAGTGGAAACAGCAAGCTTCACTTCAGGTGAAAGCACAACTTCGGAAGCCAAAGGTTCGCTCAAAGAAAAGGAAACCTTTTGCATGCTCTCAGTCTTATTCACAAAGCCCTGAACAGTGCCATCATAGACAATGCTGCCTTTGCTAATCAAAAGCAGCCGATCGGCAAGCTTAGCAATGTCATCCATATAGTGACTGGTGAGAATCACCGTAGGCCCCTGCTCTCTGACATACTCGCTGAGGAATTTTCGAATGCTTGTCTGAGCCACAATATCAAGACCGATGGTCGGCTCATCGAGAAACAGCACATCCGGCCGATGCAAAAGAGCCCCGATGATTTCCATTTTCATGCGCTCGCCTAAGGAAAGCCGGCGCAGCTGAGTCTGAAGAACATGCTGGCAATCCAAAACCTCTGCAAGTTCGGTGACACGCTTTTTTGCGGACTCGCGGTCCAAATCATAGATTTCAGCGAGTAATGCAAATGAGTCAGCCGGGGAGAGATCCCACCACAACTGATTTTTCTGCCCAAGCAAAATGCTCATGCGCTTGAGAAAAGCCGGATTTCTCTCCCAAGGCTTGTGGCCCAGGACAGACGCTGTGCCGCCAGTGGGGTGAATCAATCCAGAGAGAAGTTTCAAGAGGGTCGTCTTGCCAGCGCCATTGGCTCCGACAAGTCCGATGATCTGCCCGGATTCAATTTGCAGAGTGGTTTCTGCAAGTGCCACTTTCTCGGTGTATTTGCGATCCCAGAATCCGCGAATGCTTTGCCAGAGACCTTCGGGTTTTTCATAGGATTTGAATGTGCGCGCCAGATTTTGCGTTTCAATGACGATCGCCATGGGCTTCCTAAGCTGAAAAATTAAATCGAGATGACCTCTTTGATTTCAGGCAAAAGCTCTTTCATGCGAGCTTCAATGCCTTCTTTCAAAGTGGCTGTGGAGCTTGGGCAGCCAGCGCAAGCGCCTTTCATGTGCAAAGCCAGGGTTCCCTCAGAGTAATTGGCAAACACAATATCCCCACCATCCATTGCCACTACAGGGCGGATTTCGGCGTTGAGAATGCGCTTGATCTGCTTGACGATTTCAGAGTCACTCTCTTGCTCGTCGTTCTGGCCATCTTTGGGACGTTCAGTGAAAACCGGCTCGCCATTTTGCAAATGCTCACGAATGAGGCTCGCCAAGGGCTCGGCCAAAACATCCCAGTCGACCCAATCTTGTTTGGTGACAGTGATAAAGTCAGGGCCAATGTAGACTCCGTTGGTCCAAGGAAAGCCAAAGAGCTTTGAGGCCAGCGGTGAAAAATGGGCGTCTTGAGCATTGGCGAAATCATAACCTTGCTCGCTCACGATATGCGAAAGCGTGAATTTCAAAGTGGCAGGATTTGGTGTCTGTTCAATCGATACTTGAATGTCTGACATATGGTTCCATTTAGTCTCGCGATGCAGAGTGAAAGTCAATGCCTCCTTGCTTTGAGAATGAAAACACAATAACTTTTTGGCCTTTGAATTGAATCAAGGAGTTGAAGACATGACACCAAGAGTAAGAGAAATCCTGAGCTGGTATGGATCCGACAATCCTGGAGTGCTGAGCAGCCTCGCCCGAATGATGAATTCGGGACGCTTGAAAGGAACTGGCAAGCTCGTGATTCTGCCTGTGGACCAAGGCTTTGAGCACGGTCCGGCTCGCTCCTTTGCCAAAAATCCAGATGGCTACGATCCCGCTTATCATCTCGAGCTGGCGATTGAATCCGGATGTAACGCCTACGCAGCACCCTTGGGAGCTCTCGAAGTTTGTGCCAGAGATTACGCTGGAGAAATTCCGCTCATTTTGAAAATCAACAATTCGGACACTCTTTTCGGTCCGAAAGCTCCCATCTCAGCTCTCACTTCCAGTGTGGATGACGCCTTGAGATTGGGCTGTGCCGGAATTGGTTTTACAATTTATCCCGGAAGCTCGGAGCGAAAAGAAATGTACGAAGAGATCATGAAAGCTTCTGCAGAAGCAAAAAAAGCGGGCCTTGCTGTGATCATTTGGTCCTACGCACGAGGTGAGCAAATTTCCAAAGATGGCGAAACGGGTATTGATGTGATCTCTTACTCGGCCCACATTGCCGCTCAGCTCGGCGCTCACATTATCAAAGTCAAACCGCCAACTGCCCACATCGAACAAGATGCCGCTCGCAAAGTATACGAAGCTCAAGGCATCAAAGTCACTAGCCTTGCGGATCGCACTCGTCACGTCGTTCAGTCCTGCTTTGCAGGAAAGCGCATCGTGATTTTCTCTGGCGGAGAAACGAAAACCACTGATGAGCTTTTGGGCGAAGTCACGCAAATGGCTCAAGGCGGGGGCTTTGGCTCCATCATGGGACGAAATGCATTTCAAAGACCGAAGGCCGAAGCGATTCAGCTTTTGAACCGAGTGCAAGATATTTTTGCCGGCAACACACTTTAAAAATTAAAGGAAAAAAGCAAAGACATGTCTCATGGTGATGACAATCCATTAAGAGCGGAAAAAAGAAAAAAACTGCATGCGATGAAAGCGGCAGGGATCAATCCATTTCCCTACGCCTTTGATCGCAATGTAAGAATCGAAGATCTCATCACCAAGTATTCGCACAAGCTCAACACTGGCGAAAAACTGATCGACACCCATTACAAAATCGCCGGTCGTTTGATGACTTTGCGGTCCATGGGAAAAGCCGCCTTCTTCAATATCCAAGATCAATCGGGGGCTTTGCAGATCTATGTGAAGCTTGAAGAGCTGCCAGAGATCGAGCGCAAAGCTTTTGAGCTCATCGATTTGGGCGATATCGTCGGAGTCGAAGGCTATGTCTTTAAATCGCAAAAAGGTGAATTCTCTCTGCACGCCAAATCTTTTCAAGTGCTCACCAAAACGTTAGAGCCTTTGCCAGAAAAATTTCATGGCATCGCCGATGTCGAGATCAAATACCGCCACCGTCATTTGGATTTGATTTCAGACCCAGATTCCAGACGGGTGTTTGAAACCCGATCCAAAATCATTCGCGAAATCAGAAATTTCTTGGATGCTCGAGGTTTTTTAGAAGTGGAAACGCCTACTTTGCAACCCATCTATGGCGGAGCCGCAGCCTATCCATTTTCCACTCATCACCGAGCTTTGGATATGAAGCTTTACATGAAAATTTCTCCAGAGCTTTATCTGAAGCGCCTCTTGGTCGGTGGGTTTGAAAAAGTTTATGAAATCGGCAAGAACTTTCGAAACGAAGGGATTGATCGATCTCACAATCCTGAATTCACCATGCTCGAGTGGTATGAAGCCTATACCGATTACAATTATCAAATGCGCCAATTCGAAGAATTGGTGTCAGGCCTGGCATTGAAAATCACTGGCAGCATGAAAGTCGTCTACCAGGGAAAAGAAGTGGACTTCACTCCGCCTTGGAAAAGATTGACCATTCTGGATGGCATTCGCCAGTACGCCAATGTCGACCCAGATCAAATTTCTGCAGAAGACCTGGCCAAAGAAATTAAAAAATATCCAGACATCTATCCCAAAGTCTTCGATGCCCAAGGCAAAGCAAAAGTCTCTCGAGGGGAAATGCTGGTCCGTCTCTTTGAAGCGACAGTGGAAGAACATCTGTGGAATCCGACATTTGTCATGGACCACCCTGTGGAAGTTTCACCGCTGACCAAAGCTCATCGGACACAAAAAGGTTTGGTGGAACGCTTTGAGCCTTTCGCTGCCTGCATGGAAATCGGCAATTCTTATTCAGAGCTCAACGACCCTGAAGAGCAATACGCCCGCTTGAAAGAGCAAGAAGAAAAGCGAGTGGTGGACGAGGAGGCTCAGCCCATGGATGAGGATTTCATCCATGCCATCGATACAGGTCTTCCGCCGACAGGTGGTGTGGGCTTAGGAGTTGAGAGAATCGTCATGATCCTGACCGATCGCCCGAGCATTCGAGATATCATTTTCTTTCCAACCATGAAGATTAAATAAATGAAGTTTTGGATTTTGCTTTTCGCAGTTTCAACTCTCTTTGTCGCTTGCAAGCAAGTGCCAACGAAGGTGTATCAATCCCAGCCTGTGACTTCCAAAGAAGCGGGCGGTGGGATCGTGATCTCAGAGAAAACCGTGATCCTGGATGCCAGGCCGGCCTTTGAATATTCGCTGGCCCATCTCAATGGTGCCATTCACTTGCGTCCAGAGGATTTCAACCAAAAGGAATCTCCCTTCTATGGCCTTTTGGATGCCGATCACTTCGCTCTGGCTCGCAGGCTTGCCCGGTTAGGAATCACTCCAGAAACCCCGGTCGTCGTTGTAGGTAAAGGCCCTCAAGGTTATGGCGAAGAGGGACGCATGGCCTGGACTTTGAAATATCTCGGAGTCAAAGACGTCAAATTCGCAGCGCAAGAACACTTCTCTCTGCCGCTTTCAACGGCCGAAGCTCCGCCCAAACAAAACGCCCCCATTTGGAAGCCATCGGAAGATGAAACTTTGCAAGTGAGCAAAGCCGATTTTCTGGCGCAAACAAAAAAATCCAAAACGCCAGCAGATGCGGTTGTGATCATCGATGTTCGCTCTTCTTCCGATTACTTGGGAAAGGGTGGAAAAGAAGCTATAAAAACTCCTGACATTGGCGCCATCAATATTCCTTGGACTGAATTTTTCACTGCCAAGGGGCTGGTGAATCCCAATGTGAAATCTCGTTTGGAATCGATCGGTATCACAGCTGAGAGAAAAATTTTCGTCATTGCTTGGCAAGGCTTCGAGTCCGCAGCTGTGACTCTGGCGCTTCGTGATTTGGGCTATTCCAAAGCAGCGAATTTTTCTGGTGGGTATTTGCAGCTGTCTTCTCGCAAGTAGTTCGTGTCTTTGCCTGATCGTGAACGTCCGTGTCCGTGGCCTCACCCCTTCGGGGTCCGCCTTTGGCGGATTTCCAGAAAACCTAAAATAGAAATACAAATACAGCAGAGCTGATCATGAAATTTTATAAATCGGCAGCGGCGTTCAGAAAACGCTGCGGCAATTTTAGAGATCATGCCTTTTTGAGCCCAGTCTTGGGCGAGATTTTTTGGGATTGATTTCGGCTGGTTGGCGGTTTTGAAAGGCTTCGAGTGTGTTGGTTTTTGCGGCTTTGATGCAGGCGATGCGAGTGCTGTCTGAAATTCCATCGCGGGTGCAGAGGTCGAGCTTTCGGGGCGAGAAGGCGCCGGTTTTGGTGAGCTCCACGCATTCATAAAAGCTGGGATCTGTGAAATTCTGGTTGCAGACTGTGGCTAAGTACCAATCGGGGCTGAGGTCCTTCATTTTCTTTTCGCACTCAACTTTTTCCGGGCCCTCTAAAAATCGCTCACAAAGGGCAATGGGATTTTGTGGCTCCAGAGCTGAAGCCGTTGAAGTCATAAAAATAAAAGTCAGCCAAAAAATTTGTTTCATCATCCTTAAGCAGCATTGAGTTTAAATAAAACCGAATACAAAGCTTTTAACATGTCGGGATCATAGCGACCCGCCAGTTTTTCTTTCATCATAGTCACAGCTTCAAAGGGCTTCATGGGCACATTGTAAGAACGCTGTGTGGTCATGGCATCATAGGTGTCGGTGATGGCGCAGATTCGAGCAAAGGGATGAATCTCTTGGCTTGTCAGCTGTTGGGGATAGCCATTTCCGGACCAGGATTCATGATGCTCAAAACAAGCGGCTTTCACAGCGTCAGAGACGTTGGCGTTTTGATTGAGAATCACGAGGCCGTATTGAGGATGCTTTTGCATTTGCGACCATTCGGCATCGGAAAGGCCGCCTTTTTTGCACAGAATATCCAAGCTGATCTGACGTTTTCCAATGTCATGAAAAAGAGCGGCCAAGCCCATTTCTTCAAGCTCTTTTTTCTGAAAGCCCATGGCTTCGGCCAAGCCCAAGGAGTAAATGCCCACATCCAAAGAGTGGTTGTAAGTGTAAAAATCATGGCCCGAAAGAGAAATCAAATGCCCCATGGCTTCAGGCTCGGCCTCCATGAATTCAACGAAATCCTTAATGACTGGACGAGCTCCATCCAGTGCTTTATTGACATCCGGGTGCTCGAAAAGCTCTTCCACCAGAGTCATTGACGATTCGCGAAGCACCATGGCTTTTTCGCGCACATTCAAATCCGCAGAAATCATTTGCTCGCGCACGTAGGTCTTATAGGATTTTCGGTCTTCTTCTTTGACCAAAAAGTGATTGCCTGAATCCTTGCTCTCAAGGACGTTGAGCTTGTCTTTTTCGAGCATTTGGCCAGCGCGAAGGTAAGTGATGTTTTGATTGTTGATTCGAAGGTGCAGATCGAAAGTGAGAGGCTTCCCTGGAATCAAAGTGTTGATTCGAACTTTGAAAAATCCTGATGTTTCCATTTCTTTATTTTGACATGTGTTGAGGAAGAGGGTCACCTCTTCTCATTGTGAGACGTCCCATCGTCGAGGGTTTGACAAAAAAACTTGGATCTGTCTCAATCTAGGCCGCCATGTATTTAAACTATGAGACCAATGTCCAGTACCTCAAAGGAGTCGGCCCGAAACTCGGGGAACTTCTTTCCAAACGAGGGATTCGAAGCATCCAAAATCTGCTCGAATACTACCCAAGAGCTTTTGAGGATCGAAGAGCGGCTCGCAATATCGCCAGCCTCAGACTGAATGATGTGGTGAGCCTCAGGGCTTTTGTGCAAAAAGTGAATGCGATTCCCATGGGGCAATCGCACAGAAAAATCTATGACATTGTGCTCAAGGATTCGTCAGGGCAAATCCACTGCAAGTATTTTCGTGTCCCTTACAAGGGCTATTTTGAAAGATTCCCCTTCGGAACCGAAGTTCGAATCACCGGCAAAGTGATCGATTACCGAGGGCGACTTGAATTTCATCATCCCGAAATTCGCGAATACAACGAAGAAGAAGAAATCCAAGATGTGCTGGTGCCCATTTATACGGAGATTGAAAATCTCAATTCGGCCAAAATCCTCAAGCTCATTCGCCTGGCCTTAAAGGAATTGCCAGAAGAGTCTTGGGGAGAAGAAAAATTTCCAGCTGGTCTTCGCGATCGCTACCGTCTGGTGACGCGCAAAGAAGCCCTGTTTGAAATTCATTCGCCACCTCCGGAAAAATCCCAAGAATTTGCTGAAATGAAATCCAGTGCTCATCGCAGAATTATTTTTGAAGAGTTCTTCTGGCTGGAGCTTTACCTGGCGGCAAAAAAAAGTGGATTGCAGAGAGAAAAAGGAATTGCGCTTCCAGAAGACTCAAAACTTCCCGAAAAGCTTCTCAAAAGTCTTCCCTTTGAAATGACGGGAGCTCAAAAAAGAGCCTATGAGCAGATTCGAATCGATTTACAAAAGCCTCATCCCATGCACCGCTTGGTCCAAGGCGATGTCGGAAGTGGAAAGACATTGGTGGCTTTTCTGGCTGCCGCTTTTACAGCGGATCACAGCTATCAATCCTGTCTGATGGTGCCGACAGAAATTCTGGCCGAGCAGCATTTTAAAAACGCCCAGAAATTTTTAGAGCCCATCGGCCTTCACTGCGCTCTGCTCACCGGAAAAACCAAAACCTCTGAGCGCAATCGGATTCTGGAAGAGCTTTCGCAGGGAAAAATCCAACTTCTGATCGGAACTCATGCTTTGATTGAAGAATGGGTGCAGTTTCAAAATTTAGCCCTGGTGATCGTCGATGAACAGCACCGCTTCGGAGTGGAACAAAGAGGAAAGCTGAAAAACAAAGGGCTTTCGCCACACTTTCTGGTGATGACGGCGACTCCGATCCCCCGCACTTTGGCAATGACTGTGTACGGAGATCTGGAAGTTTCAATCATTGATGAAATGCCTCCGGGTCGAAGTCCCATCCAAACCCGATCGGTTTTTGAAAACAAAAGACCCGAGGCCCTGAAATTCATGCATGAGCAAATTCAAAAAGGCCGTCAAGCCTACGTGGTGTACCCTCTGGTCGAAGAGAGTGAGAAAATCGACCTTAAAAATGCAGTCGAAGAATTTGAAAAACTCAAACATCAATTTCCGGATGTGCCGATGGGCCTTCTGCACGGCAAGATGAAGCCCAGTGAAAAAGAAGAAGTGATGACCCGCTTTCGCAACAATGAAATTCAAATTCTGGTGAGCACCACAGTGATCGAAGTCGGAGTCGATGTTCCCAATGCCAATTTAATGATTATCGAACACGCCGAACGCTTTGGTCTTTCGCAATTGCATCAGCTTCGAGGCCGGGTTGGGCGGGGTTCGCACAAAAGTTTTTGCATTCTTTTGATGGGACATGCGGTGTCTGAAGAGGCCCGGGCGCGAACGGCGATGATGGAGCAAACCACCGACGGATTTAAAATTGCCGAATTCGATTTAGAAATGCGCGGACCCGGAGAGTTTCTAGGAACGCGTCAGTCCGGCCTTCCTGGATTTCAAATGGCCAATCTGGTTCGTGACGTTCAAATTTTGCAAGAAGCTCGAGAGGCGGCTTTTGAAATCCTGCAGCAAGATCCTCTGTTAAAACGGAAAGAAAATCAGGCCCTTCGAGAAGAACTTCTCAGGGCCCACGGACCCACGGCGCTAGCCGGCATCGCCTGACGCAGATCTGCCATCAGGTTTTTTTAAAATTTTCTTTATAGATGAAATTTTTGATGCTCTGATCTCTCAAATGATTTTTATGGGGGGGAAGAGAATGACCAAAATTTTTGGGGCTATTGTCTTATTAGTGACATCACTAGCCGAAGCAGGGACTGTGCTTCGATTCCAAAACGGAAGTATTCAAGCAAAGACCAATGTGCAAGCCACACAGCTCTTTGGCAATTTCTCAGATGACTATGTCCTGCAATTTCGCCAGGCCATCACTGAGAAAGATAAAAATGAGCTCAGGTCCCAGGGCATTCAGATTTTTAGATACATTCCAGATGATGCCTTGATTGTCCGAGCGACAGCTCATCAACTGCAGGCCTACTCGCAAACTGGTAAAATCAATGCATTCATCCCCTTTAAAGGGAGCATGAAGCTTTCTTCTTCGTTGCCGACTTTGAGTGTTTTTTCCAAAGGGAAAACAGCTCCTGTGGCGATTATGACCTTCACAGCCGACGATGCCAAATCCGTCTTGGATTTTTTGAAAGTGCAGGACTCTGAGCTGCAGGTCTTGAATCTGACAGGATCAGTTCTCTCAGTGAAAATGTCGCAAATCCTGATCCCCTCGCTGGCGGATCTGCGTGGAGTCGAATTTGTCCAACAGCTCGAGCAAATGCAGCCTTTGCATTTTGAAATTCAAACGGATGACGAGAACGCAGAAACAGAAGAGACTCGTCCAGCCGGTGATTACACAGATATCAATGGCTATGAAACTGGAACTAAAGTCATGAATTTTGAAGCCATTTGGGCTCAAGGTTTCATAGGCAAAGATCAAATCGTCGGAATGGCGGATACGGGTCTTGATACAGGTGATTTGAGTTCAATTTCACCTGATTTCAAAGGTGCAGTTACGAAGGGCTATTCTTTCGGAGTGGGCGCCAAATCTTGGGAAGATCCCATGGGCCACGGAACTCATGTGGCCGGTTCGGTGTTGAGCCGGGGTGTGACTTCGCAAGGAAAAATCAAAGGCGGCGCGACGGGTGCTCAGTTGGTTCCTCAAGGCATGTGGTCTCCGCTGATTGACAACCTCACAGTTCCACCCAAATTGTCTCAACTGTTTGATGCGGCTTACAACGATGGAGCGCGCATTCACACCAACTCTTGGGGAGCGGCTCGCAACTTTGGCGCTTACGATGCCATGGCCCAGCAAGTGGATCAGTTCATGTGGGATCATCCGGATTTCTTGATTCTTTTTGCTGCTGGAAATTCAGGAGTTGATGCCAATAAAGATGGCCGGATCGATGCCGATTCCATCGGTTCACCGGGAACAGCTAAAAACACTCTGACAGTGGGTGCTTCTGAAAATCTTCTCGCGGTTGGCGGGATTCAGAAAAAAGTCAGCGAGCTCAAATCAGCAGCCGAAGTCTGGCCAGCAGAGCCGATTTGGAGCAGCAAAATTTCTGACAATGTCGATGGCATTGCCATGTTCAGCTCGAGGGGGCCAACCACGGATGGTCGACTGAAGCCTGAAATCGTTGCCCCTGGAACCAATATTCTCTCCAACCGAGCGCACACTTCGACAGCTGAGGTTCTTTGGGGAGAGTACAATGCCGATTACGTCTATTCAGGTGGAACTTCCATGGCGACACCATTAGTGGCTGGTGCAGCTGCCGTCGTTCGCGAAGTGCTGATCAAAAAATTTAAAATTGCAAATCCTTCAGCGGCTTTGGTGAAGGCGACTTTGCTTCACACGGCGAAAGACATGTATCCCGGTCAGTACGGAGCAGGTCCGACTCAAGAACTGAAAACTCGTCGGCCAAACAGTGATGAGGGCTATGGTCGAACAGATATGGCTGCTGTCGCTGGATTGACGGCCGGAACTCAGTTTGTCGAAGGCCAAGTGGGTCAGGGCGAAGAAGCTCAATTCAAAGTGGAAGTCAAAAGCGGTCGGCTGTTGGCCAATCTGGTTTACACAGATGCTCCTGGAAGCCCCACAGCTCAAGCAGCTTTGGTGAATGATCTGGATTTGGTTGTTGCCAAGTCTGGAGCCAATCAGCCTGCGGTTGAGATTCATGTGGCTTCTGATAGCGTGAATAATCATGAGATTGCTGAGCTTGCCGATTTGGCCCCAGGATCCTACCTCGTCACTGTGCGTGGTCAGAGGGTGCCAATGGGTAAAAATGGCAAACAACCCTTTGCGTTGGTTTTAACGGCTCCTTAAGCCATATATAAGCTATTGAAGTTCTTACGAAAAAGAGGGCCTTTTTGGGGGCTCTCTTTTTGTTTTTGAAATCTTTCCCTCATTCACCACTCTGGGTTTGATAACTTGTGTCAAATGAGCTATAAATCTTTCGGCTCGAAATCTTTCTGAAGCTCAAGTTGTTTGGGGTCGTTCCTATGTCAATTCAGAGAGATGAGTCGGAGGTCGGACTTAATGGCTGAAATGCAAGCTCAAAAGCCGTTTGTGGGGTTTAACGTCGGAGATCACGCAGTTTATCCTGGTCATGGGGTGGGCCGTGTTGTCGCCGTTGAAACCAAAGAGATCATGGGCTCCAAACTGGAGTTCTATTCGGTTCAAATTCTGGAAACAGGTTTGAAAATCATGGTTCCAAAAACAAGCGTCAATCAGGTCGGTTTGCGTCCGATCATTTCTGAAGAAGAAGCCAATCAGGTGATCGCCATTCTGAAAATCAAAGACGTCAAAATCGACAATCAAACCTGGAACCGCCGTTATCGCGAATACATGGAAAAAATCAAAACAGGTTCCGTCTATGAAATCGCCGAAGTCTTGCGTGATCTGTTCTTGCTCAAAGTCGACAAAGAACTCTCTTTCGGAGAGAGAAAAATGTTGGACACAGCTCGTGGCCTTCTGATGAAAGAGCTCACACTGGCGGTGAAGACGGACACTCTGACTTCTGAAGAGGAAGTTCGGCAGATTTTCGGGCTTTAAGAGATAGCTCGGATTCAAATCTAAAATTAAATTTCAACGATGAAGCCTGAATCAGAATTCAGGCTTTGTTTTTTTTTAAATCCGAAAAAAATAATGGCCCTGCGCGAACGGAGCACTCATCCATGATGTTGGCCGTCGGCACGCTATACCAAGGGTCCACATCGTGGATGGGGGGCTCGAGCACAGCGGTGCCGAGGGTAAACGCAGGTGTGTCCGTCCATACGAAGGCTCCCAGACGACCATCGTGGTCGTCTGGCAAATTGTTTGGGACTAAGACAACATTTTCCGTTCAAGGTTCTTGAGGGATGTGCCAGCCTGCGTAACAGCCATTAGCTATCCTCATTTTCTGGAATTTTCGCTACATTGGACTGTTTCCAAAACTGTGTTGGAGGATTCATGTCGTTTCAGAATATACGCGTTCGTTTTGCTCCTAGTCCGACCGGTTACTTGCATGTGGGCGGAGCTCGATCGGCTTTTTATAATTATCTCTTCGCCAAAAAACATGGCGGCAAATTTATTTTGCGAATTGAAGATACGGACCAGGCGCGAAGCA
The DNA here is from genome assembly GCA_041288045.1 of Pseudobdellovibrionaceae bacterium. GTDB lineage: Bacteria > Bdellovibrionota > Bdellovibrionia > Bdellovibrionales > Bdellovibrionaceae > 21-14-0-10-47-8. Next base: position 13,956 of record JBGGMM010000077.1, read on the forward strand.
CAGAGGAATCACTGAAAATGGTGATTGAGGATTTGCAGTGGCTGGGTTTGAAGTGGGATGAGGGGCCGGATCCAAAGACTTTAAAGGACATGGGACCGCATGGGCCTTACAAGCAAAGCGAAAGGCTTTCGATTTACAAGAAAGTCGCTGATGAGCTTTTGGCTTCTGGCAAAGCTTATTACTGCTTTATGACTGATGCTGAAATTGAAGCGCAGAAAGAAAAAAATAAAAATACAGGACATCAGCACATTGAAAGTCCTTATGAGTCTTGGTCGTTGGAAAAATCTTTAGAGAGATTGAAGGGTGGCGATAAGGCCGTGGTTCGATTCCGAACTCGCCATTTGAAAAAAGACTATGTGGTCAATGATCTCATTCGTGGCGAAGTGAAGTTTCCATCAGATATGGTGGGGGATTTTGTGCTTCTGAGATCCGATGGCATGCCGGTTTATAACTTTTGCTGTGTGGTGGATGATCATTTCATGCAGATTTCGCATGTGCTTCGAGCCGAGGAGCATCTGCCAAACACTCTTCGTCAGATGATGATCTATGAAGGCATGAACTGGACGACTCCAGAATTTGGCCATTTGTCTTTGGTGTTGGATGAAGATCGTCAGAAGCTTTCGAAACGAAAAGGGGCTACCAGCTGCCATGAATTTCAAATGGAAGGCTATTTGCCAGGGGCGCTTTTGAATTTCATTGCGCTGCTCGGGTGGTCGCATCCAGAAGAAAAAGAAATTCTCTCGGTGGATGAGATGATTTCGGCTTTTGATTTGAACCGGGTCAATCCCGCTGGAGCCATTTTTGATGCTGTGAAATTGAAATGGATGAATGCTCAGCACTTGCGAGCGCATTCGAATTCTGAGATTTGGTCATTGATTGAGCCTTTCTTGGCGAAAGCTGGATACGATTTGCCAAAAGATCAAAAATGGCGTGAGGCCAGTGTGTCGGCTTTTAAGGCTTCGATGGAAACATTGGCTGATTGTGTGGAGCTCTACAAACCACTATCGGATTCTCAGTATCAAGTTCTACCAGAGGCCGATGAAGTCTTTACTTGGGAGCCGACAAAAGCCGTTCTTTCTGCATGGAAAGACCTGGTGGCGGCCGAGCCTCAGGATTATATGAGCGAAGAGAGATTTCTCAAGCTTCAGGATCTGGTGAAAGAAAAAACGGGGGCGAAAGGGAAATTTTTATTTCAATCCATCCGAGTGGCAGTGATTGGAAAACCCCATGGTCCCGAGCTGAAGGGACTTGTGCCTTTGATTTCGAAAGCCTCTCTGATCCGACGAGCAGAGATGTGCCTGACACACAAATAGGATTTTTATGTTGGTTGTTTACAATACGGAAACTCGCAAAAAAGAAAATTTTGAACCTTACGATTCCAAGCATGTGAAAATGTATTGCTGTGGACCAACGGTGTATGGACTTTTGCATGTGGGAAATTTTCGTGGAGCGATTTTTTATAATTTGGTTCGAAACTGGCTCGAGGAAAGTGGTTACAAAGTCACTTATGTTTACAACTACACCGATGTGGATGATAAGATCATCGATCGTGCCAATAAAGAGGGGAAATCCTCAGACGAAATCGCTGAAACCTACATCAAAGAATTTGAAGCTGATTTTGTCAGGCTCAAGCTTCGACCGCATGACAAAAACCCTCGGGTGACTGAGCATATGCAGCCGATCATTGAAATGGTGACGGATCTGATTGAAAAGAAAAAAGCCTACGTCTCTTCGGGCGAAGTGCTTTATTCGATCAAATCCTTTGATGGCTATGGCAAGCTTTCCAATCGCAATCCGGATGATCTCAAGGCTGGCGTGCGAATTGAAATGGATCAGAAAAAGCACGATCCTTTGGATTTTTCTCTGTGGAAAGCTTCAAAGCCCAATGAGCCTTCTTGGCCATCGCCTTGGGGGCCGGGTCGTCCTGGATGGCATATCGAGTGCTCGGCCATGGCGAAGTCCTTGCTCGGGGAACAGATTGATATTCATGGTGGCGGTATGGATTTGATTTTTCCTCATCATGAAAATGAAATCGCTCAAAGCGAAGGCTGCTCGGGCAAACACTATGTGAAATACTGGCTGCATAACAATATGATCAATTTCTCAGGCTCGAAAATGAGCAAATCTCTGGGAAATATCAAAACCGCCAGATCTTTCATGGATGAATACAATCCAGAGATTTTGAAATACATGATGCTCTCTGTGCACTACCGTTCCATCAGTGATTTTGGTGAGCATGGGATTGAGCAGGCCGTGCATGGGTTGGCTCGCATTTATTCGGCACTTGCGACCGCTGAGAGCTTGAAAGGTTCAGAAATTGCGCCTGAAGCTGGGTTTGAGAAAATCACTTCTGAAGCTTGGGTCAAGATCACGGAGGCTTTGAATGATGATTTCAACACTCCAGAGGCTTTTGCTCGAGTTTTTGAAGTGATCAGAACCTTTAATTCACAAGTCAAAAGAGGGATGAAGCTCTCCCCAGCGGTCAGTGGCAAGGCAGTGAGCTTGCAGAAATTTATTTTGAGATTTGGCAAACTTTTGTCTCTGTTTCTGGAGCCGGCGCAGGAATTTCTGGTCACTTTGGATGATATGCTGCTAAAAAAGAAAGGTTTGGACCGAGCTCAAATTGATCGGCTTGTGGCAGAGAGATCGCAAGCCAGGGAATCGAAAGATTTTACTAAATCCGATGAGCTTCGAAACCAACTGGTGCAAATAGGCATTTCGGTGAGCGACACTCCAGCAGGAAGCGAGTGGGAAGTCGCCAAATAAGCAGGTGCGCTTCATGGCAGAAAAAAACAAAAAGCTCTTCAAGCTGGATTCTCCTTTTAAACCTTCGGGTGATCAACCCAAGGCCATCAAAGAGATTCAGGATAATTTCAAAGCTGGAATCAATCATCAAACTCTCTTGGGTGTGACTGGCTCTGGGAAGACCTTCACAATGGCTCACACCATTGCCAATCTCAATGAGCCGGCCTTGGTGTTGGCACCCAATAAAACCTTGGCAGCTCAGCTCTACATGGAGTTCAAAGAACTTTTTCCGAACAATGCGGTTGAGTACTTTGTCTCTTATTACGACTATTACCAACCGGAAGCTTATGTTCCGACCACGGACACTTACATCGAAAAAGACTCAGCCATCAATGAGCAGATCGATCGCATGCGCCACTCGGCGACCAGATCGCTGTTTGATCGAAAAGATGTGATTATCGTCAGCAGTGTCTCTTGCATTTACGGTCTTGGCAGTCCTGAAGCCTATTCGGGAATGATGATTCATTTGATTTCCAATACGGAAATGAAAAGAGATCAACTTTTGCGCGAGCTGATTCGCATTCAGTATCAGAGAAATAATGTGGATTTTTCGCGAGGGACTGTCAGAGTGCGCGGCGATGTGGTTGAGATTTTTCCTCCCTACGAAGAGGACCGAGCTGTTCGGGTTGAGTTTTTTGGAGATTTTGTTGAAAAGCTTTCCTGGATTGATCCTTTGACTGGAAAGATTCTAGAGGACATGGATCAGATTGGCATTTACCCCGGATCTCACTACGCCACGGGAGATGACAATTTGAAGGGGGCGGTTTCGACCATTCGAGATGAGCTTCGTGAAAGACTTCAGACTTTTCAGAAGGAGCTGAAGTTTTTAGAAGCTCAGCGCTTGGAGCAAAGAACTTTGTATGACATCGAAATGATGGAGCAGATGGGTTTTTGCTCTGGTATTGAGAATTACTCCAGACATTTGACAGGCCGGGGGCCAGGTGAGCCGCCGCCGACTTTGCTTGAATACTTTCCGAAAAATTTTATCACTTTCATTGATGAATCCCATGTCACCGTTCCGCAGATTGGTGGAATGTACCGCGGCGACCGGGCCCGGAAAATGACGTTGGTGGAACACGGCTTTCGCTTGCCTTCGGCTTTGGACAATCGGCCTTTGAACTTTCAAGAGTTCGAGGGCTTTATGGATAAAGTGGTCTACGTGTCGGCCACTCCGGGTCCCTATGAGCTGAACAAAAGTGGTGGGATGATTGTTGAGCAGATCATTCGGCCGACGGGACTGATTGATCCCGTGACGGAAGTTCGGCCGGTGAAACATCAGGTGGATGATCTTTTAAAGGAAATCCGGGAGCGAGTGAAAAAGAAAGAGCGCGTGCTTGTGACCACTCTCACCAAGCGCAGTTCTGAGGATTTGACTGAGTACTACGAATCCCTGGGCGTTAAAGTGAAATACCTGCACAGTGATATCGACACTGTGGAGAGGATGGAGATTTTGCGGGATTTGCGCTTAGGAGTTTTTGATGTGCTGATTGGGATCAATCTTTTGCGAGAGGGCTTGGATATTCCTGAAGTGTCCTTGGTGGCGATCACCGACGCGGACAAAGAAGGCTTTTTAAGATCCGAGCGCTCCTTGATTCAGACAATTGGGCGTGCGGCGAGAAATATCAACGGGCATGTGATCTTGTACGGGGACACAGTGACTGAGAGCATGCGAAAAGCTCTGGGCGAAACCTCGAGACGGCGAGAGATCCAATCCGAGTACAACAAAAAAAATGGCATCACTCCTGCGGGCATTAAAAAGAAAATCAACGAAGGCTTGGGCGATCTCTTTGATGGCAATCCGGCTTCAAGAATTGGGCAGGAGCCGAAGAAAGTGGTTTCCTTGTTTGAGAAATTTTCTGAAAATCACTCGGCGCTGGTGAAAGAAATTGAGACATTGAGAAAGAAAATGAAAAAAGCGGCTGAGAACTTGGATTTTGAGGAAGCAGCGAAGATTCGTGATGAAGTCAAACGTCTGCAGATTCTGGAACTCAACATCAAATCTGGCAGTGTTGAAAAAGAATCTGAAGAGGTGATGGACGGTAAAGTATTGCAGATGAAACCCAATTAAAAAGGAGAACCCTCTTGAAAACCACAATTTCGATTTTTATCCTGATGACTTGCTTTCAGGCTTTTGCACAAAATCCAGAGACACCTTCAGCCACCCCACCAGTTCCTGGCGATTCGAAATCTCATAAAGACTTCACTGGAAAAATGCCAGGGGCGACGAATGAGACTGTGAGTGAAGATGTCAAAGGAAGCATCAAAAAAGCTCGAGTATATTTTATTGAACCCAAAGATGGCGCCACTGTTTCAAAGACTTTCAAAGTGAAAATGGGAGTGGAGGGTTACAAGGTTCGCCCCGCAGGCGAAGCCCCGGACGAAGTGACAAGTGGTCATCATCATCTGGTTGTTGACGGGGAACCGCTGAAAGCTGGAATCCCACTTCCGAAAGATGAAAAGAATATTCATTATGGCAAAGGCGAAACCGAAGCGGACGTGACGCTGAAGCCCGGCAAGCACAAATTGACTTTGCAGTTTGCCGATGGCGCTCACAGATCCTTTGGGCCAAGCCTCAGCCAAACTATTTCAGTTCTAGTGAAATAAGAAAACAAAGTTTTTGATTCAGTCTTTGGTCCTGAAGTTATCAAAAGAGAATCTAGTCTCGCCCTTCTTCATCTTTTCGTTAAAATGGGGCGAGGAGGTCTTCGATGACTTTTCGCAAATTATTTTTGGCGATGTCTTTTTCTTTGCCAGGATTGGCGCTCTCGGATCCACCCGTCAGCAATGGAGTGGATGCAAAAATTAAAGAATGGCAGGCCGCTCGCAAAGAATATGCTCAACAGGCGAAGTCAGCAGAGTCTTATTTGAAAATGACACAGGCTGCTTTTGAAGGATGTCAAAAACAAGATAGCTGCAATGAAAACACCATCAATGATCTCAAAGGGCGAATGGCCAAGCACGAAAATACAATCAGCGTGATGGGCACTGGTATCAAGCATCTCGATGAGCAAATTGCAAAAACCCAGCAAGAATATGAACAGTCCAAATCTGAAAGCCGAGTGAACAGTTTGCTTGCGACTCATGGGGTTCGAGCCAATGTGGCGCAGCTTCGAGCTGATATCAAAGACCAGCAGATTCTGGCTGGAAAAATTGAAAATCAAATCGATCGAGAAGCGACAGGGATTTATTTGCAAAATAAAATTTATGCTCTTTTAAATTCTCAAGTCATTTGCTCAGCGACAGCTCGTTGCGGAACCAAAGAGAAAATGGTCATTGACAAAAATCGGATGAAAGAAATTTTTCCTGATCATGATCCTAGCGACATTCTCACCGGTGATTTTTATCATGAAAGAGCTTTAAAGTCGAAAGAGTCTCTGAGCACTCCAGCGACTCCAGAAGCTCCCGCACCAGGCGCTCAGTAAAGCATTTCCTCTTCCTTCATTGTGTTTTAAATGCAGCCATGGGATAACCAAACCATGGCTGTTTCTTTAAGTGCTGAAAAAATTGCGCTTCTCAAAGAAAAAGTGAAAGAGTATCCCACTCAGGCCGGCGTGTATTTGATGAAAAATCAGGCCGATAAGATCATTTATGTTGGGAAAGCGAAAAATCTCAGAAATCGAGTCCGCAGTTATTTTTTAGACTCGAAAGATCATTCGCCGAAGACTCGGGTTTTGGTCAGTCATATTCAAGAAGTCGAGTACATTCTCACTAAAACCGAAGTGGAAGCTTTTTTGCTGGAAGCTTCACTGATCAAAAAGCATCGGCCCAAATACAATATTCGGCTGAAGGATGATAAGACTTATCCCTATATCAAGCTTTCTTGGAGCGATGATTATCCAAGGCTTTATTTGAGCCGCAAAGTGAAAAAGGATGGCTCGCTTTACTTTGGCCCTTACACTCGGGGTGGGGCTGTGCAGGGAACGATTCGTTTTCTGAATCGTACTTTTAAAATTCGTGATTGCACGGATGCAGTTTTTAAATCCAGGAAGCGTCCCTGCATGACTCATCAGATTGGTCGGTGCACGGCTCCCTGTGTGCAGTTGGTGACGAAGGATGAGTATCGTCATGATATCGAAGGGGCGAAAAATTTTCTGCGTGGGCAAGATAAAAAAGTGGTCAAGCAGCTCACTGAAAGAATGAAGATCGCCTCCAGTGAAGAAAAATTTGAAGTCGCTGCTAGGCTCAGGGATTCGATTCAAGCCATCAAAGCGATTTTGGAAAAGCAAGCCGTCATCAATGCGACCAGTGAGCGGGATCAGGATGCCATTGGCTTTTTTGGCGATGAAAGGGGCTGCTTGATTGAAACCTTGCACGTTCGACAGGGGCGAGTGTTGGGAACCAGAGCGCATTACTTTCCGATGCTCGATCCTCAGGATCCGCTCGAAGATCCAAGAGAGTGGCTGATTTCATTTTTGAATCAGTACTATGAAGACAATATCATCCCTGAAGAAGTGCTTCTGCCCGTGGATGTGGGTGGGGATATGAATAAGCTCATGGAAGCGGTGCTAAAAGAGCGTTCGGGGATGGAAGTCACAGTTCGCTATGGCTCCGGAGAGAAGGCATCGGGGTTGATTGAAATGGCCAGTGAAAATGCCAAAGCCCATTTTGAAAAGTATGTCACCAAATCGGAAGAGAAGCGAAAAGGGCTTGTCGAAATTCAAGATCGCTTGAGCCTGCCAAATCTGCCAATGCGGATTGAGTGCTATGACATTTCCAATTTTCAAGGGGCTGAGAGTGTCGCATCGCAAGTGGTGTTTGAAGAAGGAGTGCCGAGCAAAGAGCACTATCGAAGGTACAAAATCAAGACTGTCGAAGGCCCCAATGACTATGCTTCGATGAAAGAAGTGCTCTCTAGACGATTTCAGCACACCGAGTATGAGGATCCTCAGCTGATCGTCATCGACGGGGGCAAGGGGCAGCTCAATGTGGCTGTGAAAATTTTAAAGGAAATTGGAAGACCGGAAATTCCGGTGGTAGGTCTGGCGAAAGCTCGAGTGCAGGGGGAGTTTTCGGATTCAGAAGTATTTAGCACCGAGGAAAGATTTTTCCTTCCAGGCCGGGCCAATCCCGTGGTGTTTAAACCCAATTCGGAAGCTCACCATATTTTGGTCGGGATTCGTGATGAGGCCCACCGCTTTGCCATCACTTACCATCGCAAATTGCGAGAAGCGACGAGTTTGGAATCTGCTTTGGATTTCGTCGTGGGTCTTGGGGAGAAGCGCAAAAAAGAATTGCTGCGAGTCTTCTCAGATGTGCAAGCCATCAAAGCCGCCGATACTGAGGACATTGCTAAGATTCCAGGTTTTAACCGAGTTCTTGCCGAGAGAATTCTTTTGCAGCTCAACGAAGACGAAGATGAAAGTAGCGTTCCTGAATCCGAAGTGCCAGCGACTGAAATTCCGGTTGGGGAGAAGGTTTGATTTTGCGTCTGGCAAATTTGGGATTTTTTGTTGAATCTGCACGTCGACTGTTAGCAATTGAGCATTCTCCGAAATTCAGAATGAATTTGCCCGAATGACTTCGTTTTTATTTAGCTTTGGATGTTTTGGATTGAGACTGTCTCTATGTGAAACAGGGCATGGGCATTGCAATTTAAAAGATTGAAAGTCCTTCAGTAAAGCTCAGAGGTTTATATGAAATTCAACATGAAGTTCCTTTCTTGTGCATCGATGATAGTTGCGTCTTTCCCGCTGACTTCTTTAGCTGATCAAATGACACCGGAAGACCTGATGAAATTCACGGGGACCTATGAACTGGTCGGCAAGTGTGCTGAAGAGCGAACAAAGGCGGCGAAGCAAAAGGGAATCGAAACGGAAAATAAAATTTATGTTTTCCCGACATCCTTATTGAATTTAACCGTCGAAGGAAATGGGATTGATGCCTACTTTCAGACGGATGAGGAAAAGTATTCTGAAAGCGCCATCATTCAATCGGGAGTTATTTACGGAAGGGAATCAATGAAACGGACCTTTTCCCGAAGTCAGATGAAGGTTGAAGAGAAAAAATTGAGCGATTCCTTTATTCCACCACAGAAATTCCAAAGGCATACTTCTATTCAGATGAAAAAAGATGGCGAGCTGTCGCTTCGAGTGCGTGTGGATGGAGTTTCTAAAACAGAAGAATCAGAATGCGAGCTGCGAAGAATTGCTCCTTATCGCTTTCAGGACCATGTGGAGCATGTTGTCAGCAAACGAAGCGGTGACCACACTCTTCGTCAATTCATGGTTAAGACATACATAGACTCCAAAGACCCAGTCTTGCGAAAAGAAATCGCTGATGCTTTTAAAACCTTAAACGACAAAATTCCCCAATTTAAAGCCCATGGTCAGCCTATCGTTAGGCTTCCAACGGTTTCGGAGGATGGGACGCGGTAGGCTTGGAGGGTCGGTCACAGGGTCTCTAGCGCAGCTGTGCCGAGGGTAAACGGGAGAGTGTGTTCGTCCATGGAAGGCTGCATTCTGGACGTCATGTCCAGAAGGACTTGAAGAGAAAAACAAAAGGCAAAATACACAATACATAATTTCAAAAGGGGAAGATCACGTTGGCATTTGAGCGCGTCTTACTTCATTCACATACAGGTGCGCTTGTCTTGTGGGTTCTGGGATTCGGTGTTTGCGGACGCAGGCTTGAGTGATTCGGACTGCGGATTCGAAATCCATTCGGTGGCCTGGTGAAATGAAAACGGGGTTGACCTTGTTTTTTGTTCTGAACACGACTCCGATTTGCTCTTTGGTTTTTTTCTCAAGCAGTGGGGATTGGCTTGCGAAATTGGGCCCGGGAGTTTCGAAGGTTCCGGTGAGCAGGCTTTTGGCGCAGCCGATGCTGGGGATGTCCAACAGAAGACCGGCGTGACTGGCGATTCCCAGTCTTCGTGGGTGAGCGATTCCTTGGCCGTCAAACATCATCACATCTGGTTTGGTTTTTAAATTTTCCCAAGCTTTCAGCAGTGGGGGGATTTCGCGAAAAGAGAGAAGTCCTGGGATGTAGGGAAAATCCACGTCCATGATGGCGCTCGCACGGTCGACAATTTCCAAAGTCTGAAAATCTAAAACTACAAAGCCCGCATAAATGGTTGGTGAGTATTTGTTGAAGGAGACATCGGCGCCGCCAATCAGTTTCAGAGGAGCTATGTAAGGCTCAAGACGAATCTGGGATTTCAGTTCATTTTGGATTTGGACTGCTTCTTGTGGTGAGTGATGAAAGTCCATGAAAGAATTCTTTCGCTTTTTGAGATTGCAAGCAAGGAGAGAGGGGTGCTTTGTAGATTTACAAGGCTTTATTGAATATTGTGAGCTTCGGTGCGGATATGGGTTGCGCAAGAAGGGCAGTGGCTTTTCTCTTCGAGAGAGTTAGTAACAGGATCGATTTCCACTTGGAAATGGAGCAAGTGGCCACAGTGGGGGCAATTGTTAACCGCTTCTTTAAAAGCTTCGCGGCGCTCAACGTCTTCCAGTGGTAAAATGTTAAATCGAAAGATTTCCATATGAGAGCTTATCGGCGAGACGCGTGTCAGCTTGAGTCAAAGTGGGTGAAAACTGGACCTGAGGCGAGGGGGCCACTAGAGTGCCTTCATGGCAATGGAAGCTTATCTGCATTATCTAGATCAGGTGCTGGGAGTTCGGAGTGTGATTCTTCCAGATAGCGAATCTGCGCCTGCGGCCTCCCCTCAATCTGTGCCCATAAAAGAAGCAGGAATTTCGGTGCTCTTTCTGGCGGAAAAAATCTGGAGTCGGCCAGCGGATCAGCTTTTTCAAAAAATGCGAGAAGCGATGAAGCTCTCAGCTGATTCGGTGCGAGTGATGTTTCTCCAGAATTCCACACAGGCCGATATTCAGCTGCAAGCCTTGGCTTCACGCTGTGTGGTCTGTTTTTCAAAATCGATTTTTGATTCTTTGCCTGCGGATACGTCCCTCAAGTTTCACACTCATGATCCAGAAGAGCTCATCAAAAAAGCGGACTTGAAAAAAACCACTTGGGAAGATTTAAAAAAAGTCATGAAAGCTTTAGAGACGAAGCCATGAGATTTTTTTTATTTTTTTTCCTTTTGACCGCAAGTCTGCAGTCCTTCGCGGATTGCACTTTGGCGGTGAATATCCAAGGTGCGATCACAGCAGCCACCAAAGATTATTTGCAACGAGCGGAAAAAGAAGCCGAGAAGCAAAATTGCCAATCCATTTTCGTCAGACTCAACACTCCTGGTGGTGAGCTTCAGGCGACTCGCTGGATTGTAGAAAAAATTCTCGCCTCGCCAAGGCCCTATCTTTGCCTAATCACTCCCAGCGGCGGACATGCCGGCAGTGCCGGAGCTTTGATTCTGCAAGCTTGTCATGTCAATGGCGGAGTTTCCGCCACCAACCTGGGCGCAGCCACTCCCATCCTGGGAGGCGGGCAAACTTTGCCGGAAGATTTGCGCAAGAAGATGATCAACGACACCGTCAGTTGGTCGCAAGGACTGGCGAAAATTCGCGGGCGCAATGAAAAATTCGCGCAAGAGATCGTGACTGAAGCCAAGGCGGTGAGTAGTGAAGAGGCTTTTAAATTCAAAGCTCTGGATATTTTCGCTGCCAATGAAGTGGATTTTTTAGGAAAAGCAAAAAATTTCAAAGTGCTGGTTCAAGAAGAAAAAAACAAAGCTGTGGTGGTTGGGGATTTACGAGAATTTCCAACGGATGTGCGCTATAAAATTTTGGATTTCGTCGCCGATCCAGAATTGGCCTATCTGCTATTCATGGCTTCGCTGGCGCTTTTGTATTTTGAAATCACTCATCCGGGCTTTATTGCACCTGGAGTGCTGGGTGGTTTGGGACTCATCCTCTCACTCATCGCCTTTCACAAATTGGAAGTGCAGTGGGGCGGATTGGCCTTGATCCTGTTGGGAATTTGCTTTCTGATTGCCGAAGTCTTTGTCCCAAGCTTTGGGATTCTAGGTGTGGGCGGTGTGATTTCGCTGATTGTGGGGAGCTTTTTTCTCTACGATGCGGAGCTCACGGGATTCACTTTGCCCTGGGCTTTGATTTTGATGGTTTCTCTTTTTCTCGGCGCAATTTTCATGGGGCTTGGTTATCTGGCCTGGAAAAGTGTGCGCCGGGGAAAGAAAAATCTGGATGCGGATTTGATCGGTCGATCAGCCTCGGTGGTCAGTCTTGAAAACGCCACTCGTGGACAAATTGAAGTGCTGGGCGAAATTTGGCGAATTGAGAGCTCAGATTCTTTGGCGCTGAACGACCGAATTTTAATCACTGGACGCGATGGATTGATTTTAAAAGTCAAAAAGGAACTCTGATCAAGGAGATCTCATGGAATATTTCGGCGGCTTAGGTGTCATTGTTTTTTTTCTGCTCGCAATTTTAGGAAGCGCGGTCAAAATTCTCTCGGAATGGGAGCGGGGAGTGGTTCTGCGATTCGGTCGCTCCGTGGGGATTAGGGGCCCTGGCTTGATCCTGCTCATTCCCTTCGTTGAGCGCATCATCAAAGTCGACACTCGCACCATCACCATGGACATCCCTCCCCAAGACGTGATCACCAAAGACAACGTCTCGATGAAAGTGAATGCCGTCGTCTACTTCAAAGTCATCGACCCCGAACAAGCTATCACCAAAGTTGAAGATTTCCTTTTCGCGACAAGCCAGCTGGCACAGACCACTCTGCGAAGCGTACTAGGTCAGTACCAACTGGACGAAGTTCTCTCACAACGAGATCGAATCAATCACACATTGCAAGACATCCTGGATCGCCAAACAGAACCCTGGGGAATCAAAGTCTCCATGGTCGAAGTGAAGCAAATCGATCTGCCAAAAGAAATGCAAAGAGCCATGGCCCGAGAAGCCGAAGCCGAGCGCGAACGCCGAGCCAAAGTCATCAGCGCCGAAGGGGAGCTGCAACGAGCCCAAAAGCTCGCCGACGCCTCGAATGCGCTGGCAAGCTCACCATCAGCCCTGCAGCTCGCTTACTTGCAAACTCTCAATGAGATTTCCAGCGATAAGACAAACACCATCATCTTTCCGCTGCCGTTGGATCTGCTGAAGCCCTTTGTGAAGTGAATCACAAGCTCTTCCTGGCGCTAAGTCCAGACCTCAGCCTCCCATCCATCAATGGGTGTCAGGACTTCGTTTTTTTAGTAATTTAAAATTCTAGCCCTCAATTCGAAAACGACAACAAGGATGTGGTCGACGTGGCAGGATTTTTCTTTGTGCTGCTCAGCGCTTTTGTTTTTTCGGCAAATTTGCAAGCTTCGGAAAATCCGCTGATTCGTGTGCGCATGGAAAGCTCGGCTGAATTGCTGCAACTCGAAGGTGCAGGGCTTCAAGTACAAGCCCGCGAAAATGATCCTCGCTATGAATTCGTCGCCATTCCTCAAAACAAGAAAATTCAGATCGAGCGGGTGCAATTGGGCGGGCAGCCGGTTTGGAAAATCACTCGTGGCAGCCAAATTGAAATTCGTACCGAGCCCATCGTCACCATTCAAGGCCATGATATCCGCTCAAAAGGAAAGCTTCTCCCCAATCATCTTTTTCTTTCGAGCAAAAAAAATCGCTTCGACTTGATCGCAGTGCTGCCTTTGGAAGATTATCTGATCGGTGTGATTGCTAGCGAAATGCCTCTCTCTTGGCCTATGGAAACTTTGAAGGCACAGGCCATTGCCGCACGCTCTTATGCTCTGGCCACCATCAAAGAAAGAGCCAAGCAGCCCTTTCATGTCGAGAGCACCATTTTGGATCAAGTCTTCTCTCACATTGGCAGTGGTCCTGATGAAAGCCCTCTCATCCAGCACGCCAAAGCTGCCGTGCGAGCCACCGAAGGTCAGATTCTTCTCAATACCAAATCCCAAGCACTGAAAGCTTTCTACCATTCCGATTGTGGAGGCAAGACCTCCGACGCGAAGCAGGTGTGGGGCTCTGGCAATCCCACGGGCTCTGTGAAAGATCCCTCTTGTCCCAGCCGGCCACAAGCCCACTGGAAGCTCGAGCTCAGTGAAGAGGCTTTGGGACAAAGACTGCAAAAGTATTTGAAAAATTCAAATCTAGGGAATTTGCAAGCCCTGCAATTGATCCGCCCCTCAGCCGAAGACCGAGTCGAGAAAATGCGTTTGTCTTTCGAAGACGGTGAAGAGCTCGTGATCCCAGCCCAAGACTTCCGAGCTGCGATTGGCTTTGATCAGCTCAAAAGCACCTTCTTCCAAGTCAAAAAGATCGACGAAAAATATCAGTTCATTGGCCAGGGATTTGGTCATGGGGTGGGGCTTTGTCAGTGGGGAGCCCGGCATTTGGGAAAATCAGGCCAGAGCTATTCAGAGATTCTGAATCACTACTATCCGAAAGCAGTTTTGTCGCTTAGAAGCTCGCCAGAACGCGAAATCCAAACAAGATAACAGCAGCCAGGGCCAACAATTGTGATGCGGAAATTTGCAAGCTATTCATTCATTTTAAACATCGGCTGATTTTGTCAAGACTGAAGCGAATTCATGAACTATTTGAGAAAGAAATAATGAAACTGTGGAGGGCCGTCTCGTTTTTGGTCGATATCAAAGAGCGCGATGACCTCGGTGCGACTGCCGGCTTCCACATTGAAGATCGTCCAATCGCAGCTTTCCAAGATTTGGTGAAGACCACGACCGGCGCCACCTTTATTGGCATTCAAAGTTCCAGCAGCTCCATTGTAACAACTGTCCAGATAGCGGATCAAAATGTCCTGTCGAAGGGCTCCGAAGGGGTCTAAAATTGAGACAGCTAACAGGTTCCCATCACAGCCAAAGGAAAGCTCTGACTGCTGATTGGGATTGAGCTCCACTTCGGTGGTGCGAGGCAGGTGATTGAAAAGCGATTTGCCTTCGATATCCACAGGAGCATCGTAAATCGCATTCATCAGCATTTCTTCGGCGGCCACTTGCACTCGGTCCAAAATCGCACCACGAATCCCCAGGGATTTAAAGTGAGTGAGCATTCCCTCTTTCAGTTGGCCCCGGTCTTTGGATTTAGCCACTTTCACGGTTTTCACATCCGTGCCCCAAGAGAGGTACTTTTCAACTCCGAAATAATTCTTATGCAGAATTTTGGACAAAGAAGTGAGGATGCTTTTCACAGTCCCAGTGCGATCCTCGGGATCACGAGTGATGACGTTTCGAATAAAGTTCAAATCCATCAGTCTTTGAAAGTTGATGGTCAAAGATTCCATCATCACAAAATGGCCTTTGTATCCTTGAGCGTTCACCCAAGCCAAAAACTCGGACATCGTATCATCGCAAAAAATAATGGCTGGCACGTGTTCCTGGTAAAGGCCCTTGGCCTCATCCAAATTGCTGGCAATATCCAGTGGAACACCAGCTCCCCCCACTGCAGTCTTCAGAATATTCTGCTGCTTTTTAGTTGGCTCTAAAAGCAGGACTCGCTCTTGATTTTCTGTGGCAGCTTCAATCCGCAAGAAATTCATTTGCGCTGAGGAGACGATTTCCAGCTCTTTTTTCTTAATACGAAGCTCACGGGCAGTGATTTCATAGAGCTTGGCTTTTTCATTGGTCTTCATCAGTCTGTCGGTGAGAACGCCTGAATAAATCTTGTAGAGCAAGAATTGAAAACGGTCTTTCTGGCTGGGATTCACATGCGCAAAATCCTCAGCCGAAATGTAAAAACACCGCACTGGGGTCTGAGCCCGGATCTGAGCGCTGACTGGCTTTCCCGAAAGAACGCTCATTTCACCAATGACTTCACCTTCTTTGAGAAGCTCATTGACCTTTTCATCATCCACCAGGATTTCGACAATGCCTTCGCGAAGAAAGTAGAGCTTGTCATTCATCTGCTCGGCTTTGAGCAAAATTTGGCCGGCTTTGAAGTCCACTTCACGAACCATGGTTGAAACTTGAAGAAGCAGGGATTCGTCGAACGAAGAAAAGAAATGGTATTTTCTGATTTCTTGGGCAATTTCTGCCGGATGTAAGCTCATTGGAATTGATGCTCTCACAGTCATTCGGTTTAGTGGAGTCCGAAGCCTTCAAAGAAAGACCAAGGTCCTGTTTAAGATTTTGTCAGCAGCAAGGAAGCTTCGGTTGATTTTGCGGAAATTCCCTCGATTTTTTTGTCTAAGTCCTCGAAAGCACCGAAAATTTTCAAACGTGACAATTGTCGGCTGCAAGACCCGCTTGACGGTCTTTTTTTGAGTTCTCAAAATGAGACACTTTCATAAAATTCACAAGTTAAATCAAATAGTTGGATTGGCGCCCTCAAGTCGGCATAGGGCTTGTAAAGATCCAGGTTGTGAGGATTCGTCCTCTTAAAAGGAGTTCAAATGAAAACGCCCAACCAACGAATGAAAAAAGGACTGCTGCTTTCGCTGCTCACGGCATCCCTTGTTTTGAGCGTCGGCTGCGCCAAAAAAGGTGATGGCTTTTCGGCCGACACTTCAGATCCAGGTCCAACAGCGACTCCGATCGATAATGGAATGCCAGACACTCCCGACACCGACACTCCACGCGGTGGTGATTTTGCTTCCGGTGCAACTGCGGCTTTTGCAGTTGAATCCTCTGACGCTTGGACGGCTTATGCGCCCACTCATCCTTTGAACAATCCTCAAGATATGCGAGTCAGCGTAAAGCTGGCCGAAACTTCGACGGGATCTAATCAGTATTATGGAAAGATTTATCTGAGCTACTTTGATAACGGACAGTATTACACAGCTCGATTTGAAACTCAGAATAAGAAAAATCCTTCTGGCAGTGTGGCCAGCGCGGGAACTCATTACGCCAAATGGAATCACGCTTCTTACAACAACTTTATCCTGTCCAATGGCAAGCCGGCCTTTCACGGATTTTTCCAAGACTCTCTGGGCGCCATTTTGTTCGTCGTCGATGAGTACATTGATCAAGGTGATGGAGCTGGTGCGACCATGCTCTCGGGTTCGATCTGGTTTAAAAATTTCGCCAACACTCAGTTTTCAAAAACCTTCCAAGACATCCCTTGCTGGTTTTTCTCACTGGGGCCCTATGACTGCCGAACTTTCTTAAAGTCCGGTGGACCTGGTGGTGGCGGAAAATTGGTTTCAGATTCGGCCCTGTATCCGCCTGATTCCAAATGGTACACAACAAAAAAAATCAATCCCTACGTCCCAGTCGAACCGGCTCGTGGATGGAGGAAATTGGGAACATTTAACGATTTAGATAAATCAAAAGCATTCTCTCACTAAAGGAGGGAGTTATGAAAAAGTTAGTTTTACTCATTTCAGTGGCGTCACTGACTCTCTTCGTCGCTTGTAAGAAAAAAGACGATGGTGGCAGCGTCAATGACAACAACAACGGCTTAGCTGGGCAACCATGCAATTACACAGTGCCGGCGCAACCAGGATATATTTGCCAAAATGGTGTCTTGGTGCCGAGCTCATTTCCAAATGGGTCAGCTGTTGGAAACTTGCTGAACAATGTTCAGTTTCAAAATTCTTATTTTCAAGGGACAGCTTTCATCGCTGCCTCTGGCTCAACTGGATATGGTGGTGGTTATCCCGGCACTTATCCTGGAACATACCCCGGCGGACAATATCCAGGCACATATCCCGGAACATACCCCGGTACATATCCAGGAACGTATCCAGGCGCCTATCCTGGAACGGGCAGTGGAATGGATTTCAGCAATCCACGAGTCATCTCTTACTACGCAGGCCCGGTTCTTGTGACTGGGACTTTGCAAGTGAGCAATCAGACTCTATGTGGAGCGGCTGTAGGTGCTTACTCGCTGCAAGGAACTGGACAGAGCATGTACGGTGCGATTTCCAATCTTCAGTTGATGGCAACAGGCGCCGGTTCGATTCAATTGCAAATTTCCTCTGCCCAAGTTTACAACAGTTCTGGTAGCGGATTGAGCCGGGACAGTGCTGGCAACCGATTGGGAATCACCATGGCTCAACTGATCGTCAATGGTCAGCCCTGTGGATCGATCACAGCTTACTAACCAAGCTTCATGAAAGTTAAAGTAAAACTTTAAGAAAGAGCAGAGAATTATCTGCTCTTTTTCTTTTTTTACCTTGCCTGCCTTTCAAAATTTTTGTCTCCTGAGAGGGATGGAACTTTTACCTCTGTGGGTTGAATTCTTCGAAGATTTGCAACACGTCCGGGGTCGATCGCAAAACACTGTGATGGCCTATCGACGCGACCTGGAGTTATTTGCTCAGTACCGCGAAAATGAAAGCTCCATTTCAGGCTTTTACGATTTCATGAAAAAGCAAAAGCTTTCGCCTCGTTCTCAGGCCCGTGTGATCTCCTCGCTGCGTACTTATTATAAATTTTGTGAAAGTCGGGGACAGACTTCTCCTGAGCTGCGAGAGCTCAGACCTCCCAAAGTCAAAGTCGGTCTTCCCAAGGCTTTGACTTTGGATGAATTTGAAAAATTGCTTGCCGCTTGTCAGGTCGATGACAAAGAAAAAACAAAACGCAATCAGCTGACACTGATGCTGCTTTTCGGACTGGGCTGCCGGGTCAGTGAATTGATCGGATTGAATCTCGAAGATTACAACGAAACCGATCGGTGGCTGAAGATTTTGGGGAAAGGCAGCAAAGAGAGATTGGTCCCTTTGACCGATCAATTGGCGCTTCAGCTCAATCAGTACATACAAGAATCCCGCGGGGCTCTGCTCAAAGAAAAAAGCAGCACTTTGCTGGTGAATGATCGCGGGCATCGTCCATCGCGAGTGGATATTTGGCGATGGTTGGCCGCTTGGTCACAAAAAGCGGGATTTGAAGAGCCTGTGGGGCCCCATCGATTTCGTCATGGCTGTGCGACAGCGCTTTTGGAAAGTGGCGCCGATCTTCGCAGCATCCAGATTCTCTTGGGACACTCCAGCATCCAAACCACTCAAATCTACACCAATGTCACCACTCAAAATTTGGTGAAGACAGTGGATGAGCATCATCCGCTCTCTCAACTGGAAGATTTAGAATAAGATTGTCCGAAGCTCGGCCTTAGAGTTGAGTGCCGAAGAAATGATTTGAATTTTAGAAGAGTCATGAGCTTGCAAGTAGCGCTCCTCATGATCAAAGTTCAATCCTTCATCCAAGAAAAAAATTCGTTCATTCCTGTCGAAGTCGAACTGGCTCTCTGGCCCGGTCTTCCCAGCATTCACTTTGTCGGCTTGCCCGATCAGCACCTGAAAGAAAGTGCGGTTCGGATTAAAAGTGCGATCAAATCCTGTGGATTTCATTTTCCAGTGGCGCAACAGATTTTAGTGAACTTAAGACCGAGCTATCTGAAAAAAACATCCAGAGGTCTCGAGCTGGCAGTGGCAGCAGCTTACCTCTGGGAAACGGGGCAATTGAAAAGTCCAGTCCTTAGCTCTGAATTCTTTATCTATGGCGAGCTCAGTTTGGCAGGTGAAGTGATTGAACCTGAGGACCTTGGCCACAATTTTCACACGGGTCGGCTGACGGTGCTGACCGGAACCAGCTTAAAGCCCACAACGTCAGTGCATTTTCGAAGACAGGTGGTGCGCAGCCTGAAGGATCTGGAAGCTCCTTCTGAAATTCAAGCAGCGTCTCCATCAGCAGAATTACAACGGCCCTGGCATTTGATGGAAAGCTTGTTTTCAACTGAGCAAGCGAGGCTTTTGGAAATTTTGGCTGTGGGGGAGCATTCAGCCCTGATCGCCGGCCCCGCCGGCAGTGGGAAAAGCCACCTGGTGCAAAGCCTTTCGGCATTTTTGAAGGCTCCTAGTTCTGAAGAATTCATGGAGCTTCGAAAAATTCATTCGGCATTCGGTGAGGATTTGCGCTGGCGACCAGTGATCAAACCTCATCACTCCACTCCGATGATGGCAATGATCGGTGGAGGCAGCGTTCCTTTTGCTGGAGAGATTTCAAGAGCTCATGGCGGAATTTTGATTTTGGATGAATTGCTGGAATTTTCCTCTCAAGTGCAAGAAGCCCTTAGAGAGCCCTTTGAAGAGGGGCGAATGCGGGTTTTTCGCAGTGGCAAACTCAAAGAATATCCGGCGCAAGCACAAATCCTTGCCACCACCAATCTTTGTCCCTGTGGCAGCTGGACTCCCCTTCAAAGTGATGTGAAAAATTGTGGTCTGTCGGCGGCTCGCTGCCGATCCTACGCTCACAGGCTGTCAGGCCCCTTTGTCGATCGATTTGAAATTCTTATTTTCACAAAGGGCATTGGACGATTGGAAAAAAACGGCAAGGTTCTTTATGAAAAAATTAAAGAAGTGCAGAATTTTGTGGCTGGCCGGCAAAATGTCGTGAACAGCCGCTTGCCTCTGGAATCTTTTCAGCGCGGACTCAAATCCCGCTCTCTTCTGCAAGTGCATTTAGAGACCGAGCATTCGCAAAGACGAAAAGCGGCCATCCTTCGAGTGGCCAGAACTTTGGCTGATTTGGATTTCAATTCAGAAATTCGCTCCGAACATTTGGATGAAGCCATTCTTTTTTGTCAGACAAATTTCAATCGCTTGAAGCGCTGGAGTTAGCGAGAAAAATAGCCTTTGGACTTTAAAATAAAGAAAAGTGCGATGACTGAGCCAAACATCACAGTCATGGCAAAGGCGAAAAAAGTGGGGCTCTCAAAAGGAATGGCTTGAAAATTCATTCCCCAGAAAGAAGCCCAGACACTGATGGGAACTGCAATGGCTGCCAGGGCCGTCAGCTTTTTCACCTGCAAATTGGTTTTTTGAGCCACGACGGCCCAGTAGAGTTCAAAGGCACCAGCAATTTGCCCCTGATGAAAGACGATGGATTGATAAAGTCTCTCAGTGTGATCGTGCAAATCGCGAAACTTCCATTTTAAATTGTCCGTCGGGCGAAAAAAATTCTGCAGCTGCAAAGTGACTGAGGGCAAATGGCCCATTTGCATTTCAGCCGACGCCAATCTCTTTTTGGTGGGAAGAATGGAGCGAATTTCAGTTTCTCCTTTAAAGAGATTCTGCTCAAAATCCTGAATTCTGGCGAAGAGGCTGCGAATTTCAATGGCAGTGACGTCCGTGATCCGATCCAGAACCTGATAAAGAAAATGCAGCACATCTTTGGAGCCTTCGGACAGGCGCAAATACTCTTTCCAGGTTTTTTCTTTGGGCGGGGGGTCGTGAGAAACCAGAATCAAAGTGTATGGGTAAATCAGAAATTGAAGCTCAAATATTTTTTTTTCGGTGTAGAGAAACCATACGAGAAGTTGGTGGCTTTCATAGTCTTCAAGCTTGGCTCTTTGATCCCGATGAAGGCAATCTTCAAGAGCCAGAGGATGAATTTGGTAATTTTGCGCCAAGCGATTCATCGCTTCTGTGTCAGTGCTGAGAGCTTCAATCCATTGGACCATGAAGCTGAGCATAGAAAGCAAAAGAAAGGCAATCAAGGGGAAACCCTTGGAATCCCTGCTTTGCTTTCGATTTCACTGATTGCAAGAATTTAATTTCGTTGATTTGAATGCAGCGTCAGTTGTGTTACTGGACAAAAAGAACTCCTTAGCGTTAAAGACCGGTAAAGAAGGAGTTTTTTATGAGCACATTCAGCACTCTCATTTTCGCTTTCTTAACACTGAGCCAAATCGCCCTGGCCGAAACCGAGCAGGATGTTTTCCTTTGCCAGTCCCCAGTGCCAGGATTTGAAAATTTCCGAGTCACTCAAGTCCTTCAGGACAATTCCATGGAAGCCAAATACCGACTCAAAATTGACGGGACCGAAGAGGTCTGGGATCAATTGGGAAAAGCCCAATTGGCCTCCGGAACTCCCTTGTTCGCAAGCCAATTTCGTCGACTCAATTCACCCCCAGTCCTCCCTCTTCCGCCAGAAGTACCACCAGAAGAAATCAACGACGATAAATACCTCTATGCTTTTGTTTCCATCAACGAAAGCGGATCAGGAAGTCTGTCCATTCGAGCCAGCTTAGATCCCCTGGTCTGCCAAAGACTGTTTTAATTCGGGAGTTTTTGCAGGGAAGGTCGAACTGACACTTATCTGTGTTTCCGTGAAGCGGGAGGTTTCGTTTTAGGTCTGAAGATCAGACCTCGAGCTTCCATTTGATTGATGACGAGGTATTCCACCACAGATTTAAAATCCCGACCCCATGAAATCATGCGAGTAAAGGGGCGAAGGACAAAAAGAGTTTTCAAATGAGGTTTTCGCGCTCTGACTTTTGCTGCCAGAATCGAGCAAAGAGATCTGATGAATTGATTGTAGTTCTCGCGCTCTTTGATCTTGATAATCATATGAATG
>JBGGMM010000078.1:0-15486 GCA_041288045.1 Pseudobdellovibrionaceae bacterium
CATTCAGCACAACTGGATGGAAAATTTGGGATTTCAAATCGGAAAATTTGGCACTGACATCGGCGGCATCGAAGGCATGACCAATTCCGCTGACTTGTATTTAAAGTCGCAAGCTTATGGCGGCGGCACTCTCACCACCACCAATGCTTTAGGCACTGTCAGCTATCTTGAAACAGAAAATTACCGATACGCCACGGGCCTCAAGGCAATGTCCAAATTCGCTGGCAATGAAATCTCTTTGATGCTGCTCAATCAAGAAACTCCTGCCGTGGATGGTGCTGGTAAATTCTATCAAAGCCGCAATGGATACGGACTTGTATGGAAGGGTGAATTCCTAGATCAGACCTTGAAGCCAGTTCTCAGTTGGCATCAAGACAATCTGCAAACCCAAGCCAACGTCCCCGCCGTCACGATGGCCAACACCAGTGATAAAAAATATGATTACTATGCCGCTGGTCTGAAATACGACTGGGAACCCTTCTTCATCGAGCTTGATTACCTCTACAACACTTACCTCAATCGAAGCACTGTCGATGAAGCCGACAAAACCAGCTCTGTCGTTGGCACTTTGGGTGGGCGAATGGAAAACTGGGTGGCAAGACTGAAAGTCGAATCCTCTGAAACAGAAATTTTCACAGGCACTGGCTCTTCAACAAAGCCAAAGCTGATGGGCTACCAAGCCGCTCTCGAATATTTACCCACAGGCGATAAATCCTACCGCTACCATTTGGCCTATGTCCAAAAAGACCAAATGCCCGACCTCTCTGGTGCCGGCTCCGACACTCAAACAGTCCAGCAAGTTTTCGCTGGCGTTCGATTGTTTGCTGATTTCTTAAAGTGATTGCTATTCATTCCTTAAATGAAAAAAAGGGAAACTTTTTGTTTTCCTTTTTTATGGAACTGATGGATTTGGCAGCTTTTGAAAGAGCTCGTTGGTGAAATAGAGAATCCATTCGTCAAAAGCTTCCTTGAGATCGATTTCATGGCCGTGCAGATGAAGCGAATCCAGGGCTCTGGCGATTTGGCCGCAGGATTTGATTCCACCAAAGAGCTCCAAGTCGTTGTTGATATTGATGGAAATTCCGTGGCGAGTGATTCCTTTTTCGACCCGGATTCCGATAAAGGCGATCTTTCCATTCGGTGTGAAGACGCCAGCGTCTTCTTTTCGGAAGGCTTCGATGGAGTATTTTTTAAGCCACTCGATGGTGGCTTCTTCCAGCAGATAAATGAAATCTCGCACCGAAATATTGAGCTTTCGAATCGGCACTAGAGGATAAATCACCAATTGCCCTGGCGAGTGAAGTGTTGCTTGTCCACCTCGGTCGATTTCTGCAATTTCAAAACCTTGTTGAAGCAGCTTTTCTCTGGAACCAAAGAGCTCAGTCTCGACTTCTGCCCTTTTCCCGAGCGTGATCACTGGATAGTACTCAAATCCCAGAACCACCGGAAAGCCCGAGCTTTCCACCAACTGGTAGGCTTGGCTTTGGACGTCCATAGAGCGCTGAAATGAAGTGAGTCCAAAATAAGTGGTCTTGATAGGGTGCCTTTCTCTTTTTGCTTCACACGCCGCATTGATGCCCTGTCATTACCAGAACTTGCGGCGGCGTGTGAAGCAAAAAGAGAAAGGCACCCTCGGCCCCTCGGCAGTCAGTAGAGTTCGACTCGGTCGTTTTCTTTGAAGCCAGCACCGCTGTGGATGATGGCAATGGAGCCGTCTTGGCCGAAGTAGCTGACCACTTCGAGAGTCCCCTTCAGGCGGCCTGGGACCTTGCCAATGTAATTTCCTGATTGAGGGTCGTAGATCTCATCCCCCTCGTCGCTGACTTTGAGAATGTCGCCAACCTGAAGGCCAGAGACTCGACCGACATTGAGAAAAATCCGATCGCCGCTGAGGCCTGCAATCCGGCCCTCCCAGGACATTTTATCCATGGTCTCAAGAATCTGCGGAGTGAAATCCAAAAAAGCTTCTTTGACTAAATTTTCCAAGATCTCAGGATTGTTCTGAAAAAAACGATCGGAACTGGCGTTTTCAGCGACTCGCACATTGGACTCTTCAATGGTCACCGTTTTCAGAGTGTTAAAAAGCTCTTTCCCAGATCTTGCCGAAGCAATTCGCACTCGAACCTGAGCTTCGAATGTGGTTTTCATCTGACGAAAAACCCCGACATCATCGGATTTGCGCTTCACTTTCAAATCCTCAACCCGGCCCTCCAGCAGAGCTGCCACACCTAAATCTTTGGCGACTTTGGCGATTTCATCCAGTTTGTATTCGCCATTTTGAATGTTCTTGGAAAAATCCATTTTCAAATCTTTGCTATCTAAAACAATCACTTCGCCGGTTTTATTCAACTCGTAAATGAATTCAGCCCGAGCCGCATCCCGCAAGGACTGAGGTCTGGCTTCATTCGAATCCAGAAAGGGAAGAATCATCAAACGCTTTCGCGGAGAGGCATCTTCTTTGCGAGCCGCCTGGCTCACATCGCGAATTTCTTTTTTGATTGTGGGTCTTTCCGGATCGGTCACACAGGAAAGAAGAGAAAAACTCAAAACACAAAGCAATAGCTTCTTCATTGAAAAATCCTTTTTTCAAACGTCTTTCAATTTTACTTTGCCAGACGGTAAACCACTTCTTTATCTGATACAGAGTCTACCACGATTTTAGTTCCCTTCAGATCGATTTCAGAAGCTTTTTGTGAGAGCTCCTTAGGACCAAGGGCCGAGTCGATCTCATAAACAATGGAATCCGTACTGATCAGCCGCTCGCGCACATTTTTCACTTCGCGGACTTTGTTTTTAAGCGCCTCTTTAAAGGCCTCCTGCTGAGTCATCGGCAACCGCCCCCGCAAGGTCAGACGGTACAATGAAGCCCCCAATGCGCCCTTTTGCCAAGCTTCAAACATCTGCGAAGCCAAGTCTTGGGAAGTGGCTTCGACAACTTCTTTCAGCTTTCGATCCACAACCGCTTCAAAAGCCCCGGACTCAGTTTCAAATTTTCTTGAAACTTCGGCAATCACCCGTGAATTCACCAGCTGTGTGGCCGTTAGTTGAAGTGAAATCGAATAAGCATCGGAGCGCTCCTGGCTCTTGCTGATTTCAACTTCGCCATCCAGTAAAACTTGCGCCCCCAGTTTCTGCGCAAGCCCCTGCCAGTTGTCATTTCGAACGCTTTCTGATTTGGCTGAAGAAGGAAGAAAATCTGAATATTTCAAGGATTGAGGTTTGAGCGAATAAAAATTATGTTTCAAAAATGCAGACTTCAAAACATTCTCTAAATTTCGTCCTTGTTTTAAAAGGAAGGCCTTTTGACTGATATCGGTTTCGGCCCACCAAGCAAAGCTTTTTGAATTCACTCGGTCTAAAAAGCGAATCGCCGGAAGCACAATCGGAGTGCTATCACTTTCATAAAAAAGACCATTTTCAAGCAGCAGAGCTTGGAGGTCATCCAAACTGACTTTTAAAATTGCCGTCATCTTAAAGCCTTCCGGTTGCAGATTTTCAATCTCTCCCGGTTTGGAAAAAGGGATGTAGCGAGCCGAGTTTTTGATGATCTTCGACTGAATCAAAGATTTGTTGCGCGCGTATTTGGCATCACCAATGATCTCTTTGATCATTTCTTCTGAAGTTTTCTCGATGGCTTGATTGAGGATCTCTTGGCGGGCTGCCAGAGGATTTTTCTCTTTGCTTCGTCCTTCATAGGTTCTTTCTAAGAAAGTCTTTTGCGCTAAAGCCCAGGGACTGATCAGAAAAACCAAAAGCCAAATCCATTTTTTCATCAGATCGATCCTTTCTTTCTGCCAACCAATGGCTTGCTCATTTCACTTCAATAAACTGAGTGGTTCCGAAATGACTGTGGATATTCTCTAAAAGCTCATTGGAAATAGCAACTCCAGAAAGCCCTTCAGCTTCGATCAGAACCTCTTGCTGCAAGTCTTCCAAGAAAAGTTTAAAGTCCACCAGTGTCGGCCCCGGGAACTCGGAGAGAACCGAATACAAAACCGGGTATTGCTCTTGAGTCAAACCATCCAGTCGGAAAGTCATTTTTTTAGTTTTTTTCAAGGCCTCTTCCAAAGGAGAGAGATTGTCCACAATGATTTTGGCAACCCCTTCATCGGAGACTTCCAAAAGCCCGGCAATCAAAAGCGGTCTTTCATCTTTTAAAAGAGTTTCAATTTTTGAAAAAGTATCCGGAAAAATCACCAATTCACAAGCGCCCGTCAGATCTTCGACCTTGGCAAAGGCCATGCGAGTCCCTTTTTTGGTGATCAGCTCCCGAAGCTCAGTGATGAGCCCGGCCACGATCACCCGTTTTTTACCAGCATCGCGGTTGCGTGGATCGTATCGCTTAGGAGCTTCATCTTTGACTTGCTTGTCGGCGAATTCTTTCCCGATGCGCGGAAGATCCGCCACAGATCCAGTCACCCAAACAGAGGCCAGTGTTTCAAATCCTTTCAATGGATGATCACTGAGATAAAATCCCAGCACATCTTTTTCAAATGCCAAAGACACACTTCGACTCCAGGGCTTGATCGGATCCAAAGTCACTTTTGTTTCCTGATCGCCAGCCATTTCAAACAAAGAAGCCTGTCCCATTTCCAAATCTTTGCGGACATGCTCCGAGCGATCGAGAAATTTTTGATAGCCATTCATGATCTGCGCCCGGTGCGGGCCAAAACCGTCAAAAGCTCCTGCCTTGATCAAACACTCAATCACTTTTTTATTGAGCTTTCTCGTGTCCACAGTCTCAAAAAATTCTTCCAAACTAGAAAATTTTCCAGCCCCGCCTGGCAATTTCTGTCGAGCTTCCAAAATCGCCGTGATCGCCGATTCGCCAACCCCTTTGATGGCACCTAATCCAAAATAAATATCATCGCCGCGAACAGTGAAAAGATATTCCGAATAATTCACATGCGCTGGCTTCACCTGAAGACCCCGCTTTTGCGCATCTTTGACGTATTTGACGATTTTATCAGTGTCAGAAATTTCAGTGCTCAGCAAAGCTGCGAAAAATTCAGCTGGGTAATGGCACTTCAGCCAAGCGGTTTGCAAAGTGACTACGCTGTAGGCGGCGGCGTGAGATTTATTGAATCCATAGTCCGCAAATTTGTACATCAAATCAAAGAGCTCAGCTGATTTTTGCGAATCATGTCCCCGCTCCTTCGCTCCGTTCAAGAAGCGCTAGCGGTGCCGATCCATTTCATCTTTGATTTTTTTACCCATGGCCCGTCTGAGCATGTCGGCTTCGCCCAGGCTGTAACCGGCAATTTTAGAGGCAATGCCCATGACCTGCTCTTGATAGACCATGATCCCATAAGTTTCGCGCAAAACCTCTTCAGTGTCCTTCAGCAGATATTCCACTGGTGATTCACCATTTTTTCGCTTGGTGAATTCGGGAATGTTGGCCATCGGGCCTGGACGGTACAAAGAAGTGATCGCAGTGATATCAGCAAAACTGGAAGGTTTGATTTTTCGAGTGGCATCAGTGATGCCCTCACCTTCAAACTGAAAAATCCCGGCCGTGTCCCCCTTGGACATCATTTCAAAAACGGCGGCATCGTCCATAGGAATCTGACTGGTTGAGATTTTTTTCTGCCGGTTGTTTTCAATCAGATGGATGGCATGATCAATATGAGTGAGAGTTTTTAATCCTAAAAAGTCAAATTTGATCAGCCCAATTTTTTCAGCATGCTTCATGTCATACTGAACGACTTGCTCACCCTCAGCCCCTTTGTAAAGAGGCGCATGCTTCACCAGCTGACCATCGGCGATGATCACGCCAGCTGCATGAATCCCAGCGTGACGGACCATTCCTTCAACTCTTTGAGCCAGATCCATCAATGTCGCCACTTGTGGATTCATCTCAATCATTTCCCGCAAACGCGGTTCCATTTCTAGGGCTTCTTTGAGATTGATATTGAGTTTTTCCGGAATCAACTTGGTGACGATATCAACTTCGGCAAAAGTCATCCCCAAAACCCGGCCCACGTCTTTGATCGCTGCCCGAGCCTGAAGCTTTCCGTAAGTGATGATCTGTGAGACGGAAGGAGCACCGTATTTTTCTGTGACGTACTGAATGACTCTTTGCCGACGATCCTGACAGAAATCGATATCAAAATCCGGCATCGAAACCCGTTCGGGATTTAAAAAGCGCTCAAACAGAAGAAAATTCGGAATCGGATCCAAATCGGTGATGCGAAGAGCGTAGGCCACCAAAGAGCCTGCTCCGGAACCCCGGCCAGGACCCACCGGAATGTCATGCACTTTGGCCCAATTGATAAAATCTTGAACGATTAAAAAGTAGCCGTTAAAGCCCATGCGATCAATGATCGACAGTTCATATTCCAGACGCTTCCAGTAATCGGGTTTTTTCTCTTCGGGGATCGGATGCCCTAAGGCTTCGGCTTCTTGAAATCTTTTTTCCAAACCTTCCGAAGAAATCAATTTGATTTCTTCTTTCACTGAACTGCCACGCGTGATGGGAAAGCTCGGCAAGTGATAGACGGCTTTGCCGCTTTCATCTTTCAGTTTGAATTTGATCTGGCAGCGATCCGCGATTTCCAAAGTTCGATCACAAGCTTCTGGGACATCTTTAAAAAGCTCTCGCATTTGCTGAGAACTTTTTAAATAGAACTGATCCGAACCCAAACGAAAGCGGGATTCATCTTGCAAGGTTTTATTGCTGCCAATGCAAATCAAAACCTCTTGGGACATTTGATCGTCTTGGGATAAATAATGCACATCATTGGCAGCCACCACCGGCACACCAGTGATCTTGGAGGCTTCCAGCAAGAATGAATTGATCTCTTTCCATTCAGGGAGCCCCGTGCGGTTCATCTCAAGATAAAACCGATCTTCAAAGATGGCTTTCAGACCCCTGATTTTATCCAAGGCCTTCTCTGGGCCTTCAGTTAAAAAGCACTGAACGACCTCGCCGCGAATCCCGCCAGAAAGGGCAAGCAAGTGGGAATTGTATTTTTGGAGGACTTCATAATCGATGCGAGGCTTGTAATAAAATCCTTCTTGATAGCCAACGCTCGAAATCTGACAGAGGTTTTGATAGCCATCCAAATTTTGCGCCAGCAAAACCAATCGCGTGTTGGGTTTTGCAATCTCGTTTCGGTCCTGAGATTTTTGCAATCGAGATCCCGGGGCCAAATAACAATCCAGTCCCAGAATCGGTTTGATGTTTTTATCCAAAGCTGCAAAGTAAAATTCAATGGCTCCGAACATATTGCCATTGTCAGTGAGAGCAATCGCCGGCATGCCGTCTTCAGCAGCTTTTTTCACCAGGCCCTTGATGCGAGAGCTGGCCTCTAAAAGCGAATACTCAGAATGCACATGCAGATGAACAAAACTTGGATTCAAATTTTTCTCACTCCCACTCGATGGTGCCTGGAGGCTTGCTGGTCACATCATACACCACACGGTTGATGGCGTGCACCTTGTTCGTGATTTCATTGGAAACTTCCCGGAGAAAATCAAAAGTAAAAGGATACCAATCCGCCGTCATCCCATCTGAAGAAGTCACAGCTCGAAGCGAGAGAACTTGCGCGTAAGTGCGCCCATCACCTTGAACACCGACAGTTTTCACTGGCAAAAGCACACAGAAAGCTTGCCAGATCTGATCATAGAGACCTTTTTCGCGAAGTTTCGAAATAAAAATATGATCAGCTTCTCTTAAAATCGCTAAGGACTCTTCAGTGACTTCACCCATCACTCGAATGGCGAGCCCCGGACCCGGAAATGGATGACGTCCAATCATGTCCTTTGGCAATCCCAACTCAAGGCCGATCTGCCTGACTTCATCCTTAAAAAGTTCACGCACAGGCTCGACCAGCTTCAATCTCATTTTCTCTGGCAAGCCCCCAACATTGTGGTGGGATTTGATTTTATGACTGGGCCCACCTTTGAAAGACACACTTTCAATCACATCTGGATAAAGAGTGCCCTGGGCTAGCCACTGAATGGGCCATTTCGGATCCAACGAGGCTTCAAACACTTCGATAAACACCCGGCCGATGGCTTTTCGTTTCGCTTCCGGATCTGTCAAACCTTTCAATGCCGACAGAAAAGCGGTACTGGCATCCACGCCCTTCACATTCAGACCAATGGCTTTGTAGCTTGCCAGAACATTTTCATACTCATTCTTGCGAAGAAGACCGTTATTCACAAAAACACAGTGAACCCGATCAGGACCCAGAGTTTTGGTGAGAAGTGTGGCGACCACGCTGGAATCCACTCCTCCACTGAGACCGCAGAGCACATGATCACTGGATCCCACTTGCTGCAGAATTTTTTCTTTTAAATGATCGACAATCTGTGGGGCTTTCCAATTGGGTTTAGCTCCGCACATTCCCATGGTGAAATATTTGAGAATCTCTTCGCCTTTTTGAGTGTGGGCGACTTCGGGATGAAACTGAACACCCAAAATTTTTGTCCCCAAGTAGGCAGCAATGTGCTGACTTTCAGAGAGAGCTGCGACCGCACAGCCCTCCGGCGGACTGTGCACAATATCTCCATGAGACATCCAGACTTTTTGATCTGACTGTCCCAATTGAGAAAGAAGATTTTCGCCACCAGAAACCGATTTCCAAGTGACGCGGTTAAAGCCATACTCTTTGGATTGGGCTTTTTCGACTTTGCCACCCAGCTCATGGGCGATGAGCTGCATGCCATAGCAAATCCCTAAAAGCGGGGCTTCCGTCAAAAGCTCTTTCACATTGCGATGAGGAGCTTCTTCTTCGTAAACAGAATTCGGCCCGCCACTGAGAATGATTCCCAAAGGTTTCATGGCTTTGATTTTTTCAAGCGGATAATGAAAAGGATGAATCTCGGAATAAAATCCCAATTCGCGCAGCCGTCTGGCAATCAGCTGAGTGAGCTGCGAACCAAAATCCAAAACCAGAAAGCCTTTTTGATCTGTTGTTTGATCTGTTGCCTTCACCAGCGCTTACTCCATTCGATAATTGGGAGCTTCTTTGGTGATGCTCACATCGTGCACATGCGATTCCCGCAGACCCTGAGCCGAAATCTGCACAAATTTCGATTTTTTCTGAAGCTCTTCGACAGTTTCAGCCCCCATGTAACCCATACCGGCTCGAATCCCACCGACCAACTGATGAATGATGCCGTTAATGGGTCCTTTGTGCGGGACCTTGCCTTCAATGCCTTCGGGCACCAGCTTATCGTCCATCACATCCATCTGACCGTAGCGATCTCTGGATCCCCGAGCCATCGCCCCAATGGATCCCATTCCGCGATAGGTTTTGTAAGTGCGTCCTTGGTACAAAATCGTTTCGCCAGGCGATTCCTCACTGCCAGCCAAAAGATTTCCGATCATCACTGTGTTGGCCCCAAGGGCCAGTGCTTTGGTGATATCACCCGAATATTTAATCCCGCCATCGGCAATGATGGACTTGCCCCGCTTTTTGGCCGCCTTTGAGCATTCCATCACAGCTGAAATCTGCGGCATTCCAACACCGGCCACAACCCGAGTTGTGCAAATACTGCCAGGTCCAACGCCGACTTTCACCACGTCAGCGCCTGCTTCGATCAAAGCCAAAGTTCCATCTTTGGTCACCACATTGCCTGCAACCAAAATGATGTCTTTGAAATTTTCGGCCGTTCTTTTCACCATGTCGATGACATTTTTAGAATGCCCATGAGCCGTGTCCACGACAATCACATCACATTGAGCGGCGGCCAGAGCTTCGACTCGTTCATAGGCGCTTTTATCCACGCCAACAGCAGCTCCGACAAACAAGCGGCCTTTTGAGTCCTTGGTGGCTTGTGGAAAATTCTGGGCTTTTTCAATGTCTTTGATGGTGATGAGCCCTTTGAGCATTCCAGATTTATCGACAATCGGAAGTTTTTCGATTCGATATCTTTGCAGAATTTTTCGAGCTTGCTCCAAAGTGGTACCCACAGGAGCTGTGTGAAGCTCTTCGCTTGTCATCAGATTTTTAATCGCTTGCTTGGTGTTGTTTTCAAACCGCAAATCGCGATTGGTGAGAATGCCAACTAGCTTTCCCTTCACAGTGATGGGAACTCCGCTGATTTTGTATTTGCTCATCAGCTGCAAAGCTTCTGAAACCAAATGATCCGGCCCCAAAGTGATCGGATCTTGAATCATTCCGGATTCGTATTTTTTCACTCTCTCGACTTCCATGGCTTGATCTTCGATGGAGAGGTTTTTGTGAATGATTCCAAGTCCACCTAATTGCGCCATTCTTTGCGCCACCCGGTGCTCGGTGACTGTGTCCATCGCCGAGGAGAGAATCGGAATGTTTAATTTTTTTCCGCGAGCAAATTCGGTGGCAGTGGAGACTTCAGAAGGGACGATTTCTGAGAATTGCGGCACAAGCAGGATATCATCAAATGTGAGAGCAAATTCGAATCCTGTTTCGGCCATTGAAAACCCCCAAAATTAAGATTGATCGTACCAACTGCTGTAGAGGAGATAATTGTCGGCGGACTCTGACAGCAAGGCAACCTCTTCTGCTGTGAGCTCACGCTTCACTTTTGCCGGTCGCCCAAGAATCAGGCTTCTTGGTGGGAACTGCGAGCCTTCAGTCACTAGACTCCCCGCGCCAACGAGCGAATACTCTCCAATTTTTGCTTGATCCATGACAATCGAACCCATGCCCACGAGGCTCCCTTTGCCGATTTCACAACCATGCAAAGTCACCTGATGCCCAATGGTCACCCGGTCATGCAAAATAGTTCCGCATTTTTGATAAGTGCCATGAATGACTGAGCCGTCTTGCACATTGGTCTCTTTGCCAATTCGAATGGCGAACACATCACCACGAATGGTGACATTGGGCCAAATCGAAGATTTCTCACCGATTTCGACATCGCCAATGATCGTGACATTGGGAAAAATCAAACAGGAGGGATGAATTTTCGGAGTGAAGCCGCGAACGGGAATGATGATTCCTTTGTTCATGGCGCCATTTTCTCGAGATGAATTTGCACTCGGTAGCGATCCAAGACCGAACCCCGCTCATAATCCACAGTTTGAGTGAGACTCAAAGCTTTCCCTTCAAGATGGAGGGATTGAGAGTGGGGATCCAAAGAATTTCCCAGTTGAATTTGCCAATGGGGACCTGGAGTCCACACATAAGAAACCGGATTCCAAATCATGGGCCCTGTTCTTTGTGAAGGATCTTGAAGAGCCACTTTCTGTGACACCAAATAATTTTTCAGAAAATCGGTATTGGTCACAAGCTCAGGCTCGTCAACGAGGTGATAAAATGAAAAAATGCGACCGACCCAAGTTTTGCCAAGAGCCGAGTCCACATCCAAATTGGGAATCAGATCCTTTAAAAACACAGTGCAGTCGTAATTTGCTGCATCTTTGCTACGGCAGAAGTAGCCATCACTTTCTAATTTTTCGAGGCGCTTTTGACCTTCGGCCGTGATGGTTGAAACTTTTTCCCAGCGCAAATGGGAAAGAACAAGATATTGCGAGCTGACTTTCCACTTTCCTTCTAACACCGGGACCGTTTCTGCCCGTGCGAAGAGGAGAAGAGAGAAAAAAAATGAGAGCATGAAAATTCCTTTTTTAAATTAAATACTCGTGAGTCTTCATCATGATGCCAGGATTTTTCGCCAAGCCCTGACTGAGGCCATCGATCTCGGCACTCATCACTCGGCTTCGGTTCATAAATTTGGAGGTGGCATAAATCGGCACATTCAAATGCAGACACAAGGACATGGCCTCTTCAGCTTTGACCTTGATCGATCCTTGAGTGGGATGACCTTCAAAATAAAGTCGCATGTACTGATGATGGCCTTTGAGAGCCACGAAAACACATTTTTCGATTTTGATCTGCAGACTCTCGAGCAAAATTTCAGTCACTCGGTGCGGAGTCGTGGGCATGATCTGCTGATTGGATTGCTGAATCGTCACACCTGCTTCAATTTGAGTGAGAAACACCGGCAGAGTGTGCCTTCCCTTTTCATCACGCAAAAGCAGCATGGGTCTGGAAGGGTCTTGAGTCAGCGACAGGCCATAGGGATGAAGACGAATCAAATCCCTTTCTAAAATCTTATGTTCCTCAAATTGTTGGCTCTGAAAAATCATTTTCATTGTTGGCCTCGTGAGCTTTCAGGACATTTAATTTTGAACAATCTCTCCTCTGAGCATGGCTGGAAAGGCTTTGGTGACTTTCACTGGAACTGTTTGACCCACCAAAGAAGCCTCACCAACGAGATGGACCAACTTATTTTGAGAAGATCGTCCCGTCACGACTCCTCGGCCTGCATCATGTGTTTCGACGAGCACATCCATGGTCAAACCCTCGTATTTTTTCACCCAGCCAAGTGCCAATTTATCGTGCGCATCAAAAAGTCGGTTCAGACGCTCTGACTTAATTTCTTCTGGGACTTGACCTTCAAAACGAGCCGCTTTCGTGAAGGGCCGCGGCGAGTATTTGAAAGCGAAAATGGTTTCAAATCCGCCTTCTTCCACCAAGCTCATGGTGTCTTGAAATTCTTCTTCGCTTTCAGTTGGAAAACCGACGATGATGTCGGTTGAGAGCACCACATTGGGAATCGCTTGTTTGATCATCGCGACTTTTTCCAAATACTGCTCGCGAGTGTATCCGCGATTCATCATTTCTAAAATTCTGGAATTGCCGCTTTGAAAGGGCAGATGAATATACT
Organism: Pseudobdellovibrionaceae bacterium; assembly: GCA_041288045.1. Classification (GTDB taxonomy): domain Bacteria; phylum Bdellovibrionota; class Bdellovibrionia; order Bdellovibrionales; family Bdellovibrionaceae; genus 21-14-0-10-47-8. The sequence continues at coordinate 12,667 of JBGGMM010000078.1, forward strand.
CGGTCACTTTGGGTTGATTGCGGTAAAGGACATCGACCAGCTTTTGATTGAAGTCTTTCGGATGCGAAGTCGTAAAACGAATTCTCTGAAGATCCGTTTCTCTTGCCACCATGTCGATCAAGTCGGCGAAATCAGAACCCTCTTCGGATTTGTAGGAATTCACATTTTGCCCAAGCAGTGTGACTTCTTTCACTCCCCGCTTGGTGAGTCCATGAATGTCCTCGAGCACATGCTTGAGAGGTCTGCTTTTTTCGCGGCCTCGAGTGTAAGGCACCACACAGAAAGTGCAGAAATTATCGCAACCCTTCGTGATATTGACGAATGTGGACACACCAGGATTTCGAACTAAAGTTTCGACGTGATAAGGAGCTCGGTGTTCAAATTTGGCGTTGACCAGTCGGCGCTCGCCTTCGAAAGCTCGAGCGACCAAGGATGGCAGTTGATCGATCGTGTCTGTGCCAAACACGAAATCAATCATCGGGGCGTCTTTCATCAGGTTTTCTTTTTCCTGCTGACCGACGCAACCACCGACACCGATTTTCAGGTCGGGATTTTTTTGTTTTAATTTTTTGTAAGTGCCCACTTCAGAGAAAACTTTGTGCACTGGTTTTTCGCGCACGCTGCAAGAATTGATGATGATCAAAGAGGCTTGATCTGGAGATGAGACCGGCGTAAAGTTAGCCATCTCCAAAAGCGAATACATGCGTTCGGAATCGTTCACATTCATTTGGCAGCCATAGGTGGAGACGTAAACGCCTTTGCCATGGCCAATATCGGAAGTTGTTCCCTGTTGTGTCATATAAGGTTCTGAGTTATACGGAGCTCAACTTGAGGTGTCAAATATGAATCCAAGACTGAAAACATCAAAAAAATCGACTTCTTTCCCGAAAGAATTTCTCGCTCAGATCGAAGAGGTTTTTTCTGAGAATTTCAAAGCTCATCTCAAGCACTCCAAACTCGTGGTCGAAGGACGGATCTACACGGAAGAAATATTGCTTCGCGTCGGAATCCGCGAAAAGGGCCGCCTGTCTCAAGCCAATTTCGAAGTGTCGATGAATTATTCGCCCAAGAGCAAAGATGCTCTCGAGCGCATTCATGACTGTGTGGATGCTCTGGCCAGCATGATGAATGAGTACTTCACCAGCGCCGAGGAAGAAGCAGATTTTCCTCGCACTTGGCAAGAGTACGAATTCAACAAACAAAAACTGTTCCTGCAATTCACCACTGAAAATTCGGATCTCGAAGCTCAAGCCGATGCACTGCTTGGAAAAAGTTTTGAAGAGATGGTCAAAGAGGATCAAGAATCCGAAGACGCTCTCACCAAAGCCGAAGAAAAAATCGAAGAAGAAGCTTCAGGCCCCACAATGATGGGCGGGAAGAAAAAGAAAAAATCTGACCTTCATTGATCTTCATTGCTCTTCCCAAAAAAGACCCTCAGACTGAAAAGAAAAAGGAGTCTTTGATGAGAACAGCCAACCCTGCTTTGACTGAAAAGACATTCACTCAGCTCTCGGGCTCAACCACAAACCCGATGACTCTTTCAGGCACTGTTCAGAAAAGCTTCGCCCTTCTCGCTCTCACAGTCGCTTCGGCCTCCTACTCCTGGACCAGCACCTATCCTGCCGGCTGGTCTGAAATGTCCGCACCCAGCATCCCCGCTTGGTATTTCCCAGGAATTATCGCCACTTTGATCCTCAGCTTCGTCATCATCTTTAAGAAAGCCACAGCTCCTTACTTAGCTCCTCTCTATGCTTTGGGCGAAGGCCTTTTACTTGGAACCATCTCAGCAATTTTTGATTACAAATACCCCGGCATCGCTTTTCAAGCCGTGCTTTGCACAATGGGAACTTTCTTAGGACTGCTCCTCGCCTACCAATCAAGAATCATCAAAGCGACTGAAAATTTCAAATTGGGAATCGCCGCTGCGACGATGGGCGTTTTCCTCGTCTACATGATTGATTTTGTCATGAATTTTTTCGGACGGAATGTTCCTTATTTGCACGAAAACGGAACCATGGGGATCATTGTTTCAGCCGTGATCGTGGTGATCGCCGCTCTGAATTTGGTTTTGGATTTTGATTTTATTGAAAAGGGCGTCGAGCAGCGAGCTCCGAAGTACATGGAGTGGTACGCGGCTTTCGGGTTGCTCGTGACTTTGGTTTGGCTTTATCTGGAGATTTTGCGACTGCTGGGGAAATCTCGGAAGTAATTCGCATGAAAATCCTTCTTTGTGCTCTTGGAATTTTGCTTTTCTCGACCTGTCTTTGGGCACAGGATCTTCAGGTTCAGTGGCCTCAAAAAAAACAAAATCTGAAAGTGAATCAAACCGCGAGCCTAGTGGTGCAAGAGCACAAGGAGCCATTTGGAGAAGTCCTCCATATTTTCAATCCCGAAACAGGCCAGGAACTGAGAACCTTACCCCTGAAACTCTCACCCTTGGTGATGCTTCGCGATCGCAATTGCCAAAAAATTTATTACAACGTGGGCACCAGTTTTTTTGAACTTGAATGGAAATTGAAAAGTGAACCCCTCGAGATTTTTAAATTTCCCGAAAATGTCGTTCCTGCTCAAAGGGGGCAAGAACTGTCTGGTAAACAAGACATTGCAGATCTCCATAGCCTTTGGAAACAGGCCAAAGCAAAAACATGGAGACTGGGTTCGATCAAAACCCATCCTGAAAGCGCAACTGATTACACGATGAGTGCCTATGAATTCAATCCCGATCAAAAATCTTGGAAACTGCTATCGGAAAAAAAGACAAAAGGCTGCTATACGGACGGTGGGGGCTGCAGTCTAAAAGAGTTTAATAAAGACATTTAC
>JBGGMM010000079.1:0-5962 GCA_041288045.1 Pseudobdellovibrionaceae bacterium
AGGCTCTCATTCGCCTTACAATCTTCGCTATCCGCCAGGGAAAGGGATTTTTCCAGTGGATGAATCCGCCGACCTGGGTGAACAAATGATCACACACTATGACAACAGTGTGGGTTTTACCGACGAGGTCGTCGCCGAAATCATCCGTCGTGTCCGTTTGAAATCCAAGCTGCCGACCTACATCGTTTTTACTTCGGATCACGGTCAAGTGCTGGGTGAAAATAAATCCTGGGGACACAATGATTTGAATGATGTGGTTTTCAAAGTGCCTTTTGTCTACTTTGCTCTGCAAAAGGATTCTGTTTTTCAAATGGTCAATCAGTGGCCAGATTATGTCGCTCATAAAGACATGTCGGATCTTTTGGTGCATTTGATGGGATATCAAACACCGGTACAGCCGGTGATGGAGCGAAAAATATTTGTCATGGGCTATGATCTCGATGGGCTTGAGGGCGGTATGTGGATTCAGCTGGGGAAATCCGACATTGAATCTGTGCAAGAAGAGCATTTCTCAACGCCGACGAAGACTCAATGATTCGGAAGGGGGAGCCGAAATTCGGTTCCAGAATTTTCTCCAGGAACTTCCCTCTGGCAAATATTTTTCCAAAAGCTGGTTTGCTTCTTTTGTTGTTAGTGATTCCGATTCGTCCCTGAGATCTTCAAACAAAGTGACAGTGGCCCCCACGGCCAACGAGGGAAAGCTGCTGTCTTGCACTTCGCCAAAGCCGACGATATCCAAATGCTGCCAAAGTGGTTTCAGGGCTCGCTCATAAGTGGATTCTAAAAGCTTGCCCTGCAATCCGACGGCTTCTTTGATTTGCTTGGTCGAAAGTGGGGAGTCCATTTGCAGAATTTCAAGAACGGAGTCGGACTCTCGTGTCCAGCGTGGTGGCCTCCACTGCCTAGAGAGGTGGTACAGAGCTGTGAACAGAGGACGAGAGAAAAAAGTCGCTCGTCCCTGATACCATTTGCCGTAAACCACTTTGCCAGATCTTGAAAGCTCTTCGCGCAAATGCCAAAGCTGCGCCACTTTCGCATCGCCTTGATCATCCCATTCCCATCGCATTTTGGTTCGAGGGTAAAGCTCACTCCAAAGCGAAGGTGGTTCTGGGCGGTTGTCGATGGGATAAACGAGCAGAAGTCCTTTTTTCTCGATAGCTTGAATGGCTTTTTTTTGAAGCTGGCTCATGACCCAACTTTCTCTGCCGGGAAAAAATCTGTCAATCCAGTTGGCTTTAATTTAAAAGAGCAGGCAATTTCACAAAGAAAGTCGCGCCTTGGCCGGCGCCGCCACTGACGGCATGGATCGAACCTCCGTGCAGTTCGACGATGTGCCGAACAATGGCCAGACCCAGTCCCAATCCGCCGTAATTTTTGGTGATTGTCGGGTCCTGTTGATGAAAGCGTTCAAACATATGCGGAAGAAATTCGGGCTCAATCCCACAGCCTGAATCCTGAACTGAGAATTCGACCCAAGGTCCTTCGTGGCGAAGCCGAACTTCAATTCGGCCTTTGTTGGGAGTGAACTTGATGGCATTTGACAGAAGATTCCACACCACCTGAGAAATCCGGCAAGCATCGCCATTGATAAGTCCTCGGCAGGGTGAAGGGACAATATGCAGTTGCAGCTCTTTTTTGGCAGCTGCCTCCTGAGTGGAGGGAAGCAGCTCATGAATCAGAGCTGCGATTTCCATGGGTTTGCAATCGAGAACCATTTTTCCGGCAATGCTTCTGGAGACATCCAACAGATCAGTCACCATTTTGATTTGAACCTGAGCGTTTCGATAAATCGCATCAGCTGCTTCTTTGGCCATTTCTGTTTGATCTTCATCTGTCTTCAAAATTTCTGCAAAGCCAGAGATGACATTCAAAGGGTTCCTCAGTTCATGCGAAAGCACGGCCATGAATTCGTCCTTCATGCGATTGAGTCTTTGCAGCTCGCGAGTTTTCAAAGTCATTTCTTGCACCATTTGATCCAAAGACGTGTTTTTCTTTTTCACTTCGGGTTGCAGAATTTTTCTTGCCCGAAAATTTTCCAAATGATTTTGCACTCGGATTTGCAATTCTTCGGGCTCAAATGGGTGAAAGAGAAAATCGGCTTTTCGCTGGCTCAGGAAAGAAAGTTTGGATTTTCGATCCATCGGATTGGAAAGATAAATCAAAGGCACATCAAAAAATTCAGGTCCCGTCATCAACTGCAAAAGCTCCAAGCAGGGAGTTCCAAGGTCACAAAGAACCATTTCCGGAATTCTTTGTTTGAGAATAAAAATGGCTTCGCTTGTTGAGGAGACCTGAATGACTTGCATTTCAGGCTCAAGGCTCGAGGTCACAAGCTCAGCCACATCCAAATTGGTGCTCAAGAAAAGGATGCTTGTTCGAGGATCATTCAAAGAAAATGAAAAAGGAATGCAAGTTGGAGTAGCCAAAGAAGCTGAAGGAATCGGCTGAGGATTTGAAGAATTTTGAGGCAGAACGATCAGCTGCATGAACGCATTTCCTTATTGTGGGCGTTTTTTATCAAAATACCTACGAATCTCAAATATTTATTTGTTTAAATTTGATTCAGTTCTGTCATAAAGTGAGTCCGCAGAAAATCATGATGCTTAATTGAAATGCAAAATGTCCTTTGACAAAAAGGTGGCATGCCAAAAGTTTGAGCGATAAAAAATTAAGCCGCTTTCTTTTGAGCTTGCTGATGCAATGGAAGTTCGATCACAAAGGAAGTGTGTGGTGCTGAAGAATTAAGCCAAAATCGACCCATATGAGAATTTATGAGTCCCTTGGTGATGCTGAGGCCAAGTCCCGTGCCTTTGCCGACCTCTTTGGTGGTGAAAAAAGGCTGCATCAGTTTTTTCTGAAGATCCTCAGGGATGCCAGGGCCAGAATCTGTCACAGTCAGTACAAGAATTTCGTGGGCGCTTCGTCCCCAAATGCGTATCCAACGATCATCTCGGTTTTCAATTGCATCGCATGAATTCTGAATCAGGTTCACCAGCACTTGCGACATTTGAATCGGGCGGCATTCAAGGGCAATGTCTTCATTGAAATCCAACTGAATCTGAACTTTGTTTCGCTCGATCTTATCTTGACAGTAAGAGATGGCGTCTTCGACCAGATCCTTGAGATTGATTTTTTGAAAGGGGTCTTGCTCGCCACCAGTTGCAAAAGTTTGAAGTCCTTTGACGATTCTTTGGATTCTCTCGACTGTTTTTGAGATTTTCTCCAGGCATTCTTCTATTGGCTCCATTTTTTGGGTCTGAAGGGCTTTGCGAATCAGGAAAACTTTGCCGAGAATAATAGCAAGGGGGTTGTTGATTTCATGGGCAACTCCGGCCGCCATTTCACCAAGGGCCGTGAGCTTGGCAGTGGCCTCTAAACGGGATTGCTGCTCAAGGATGATTTTCTGCGATTTTTTCATTTCTCCAATATCCGAGAAAGTCACAATCGTTGAAAGCTCATGATCGCCAGCCGCAGCCGCAAAAGAGCTTCCTGAAACTTTGATCCAAGCTGCGCCGCCATCTGGTTTGCGGACTCCCATCACCACATCTTTGAATTCGGACTTTTCGTGAATGGCTTTTGAAACTGGATGGTTATCAGCGGTGAAAGTCTGACCATTTTCTTTGAGGCAGGTCCAAGTGGGTGAAAGAGGATTGAGTTCCAGCAATTGCTTTCGGCTCATCCCAAGAATGATTCGTGCCGCCAGGTTTGAACCTCGGATTTGACCTTTGGGCCCGTAAACGACCACTCCTTCTTTCATATTTTCAAAAAGAATTTCAAGTTCCTCTCGAGCCCCCAGGAGTGAACTCAGATGCTGAATGCGCAAATAGTTGGCCGAAAGTGAAGTGGCCACTGTCGACCAAAGAGCGACATTGACAACCATGGGCGGCACAATCCACTGATTTTCAACTGCAAAAACAACAAGCCCTAAAAGAGCTAAGGTAAAGCCCAAAATCCAAGAGGATTTTTTGGTCGGAAAGATATTGAGCAAACAGGAAGTGAGCACGAGAAAGCCGGCAAAAATCAAATAGGAAAGGTGAGAAGCCCAGGCAATCCAGGCCGAGTGCAGAACCAAGAACCAGCCGCAAATGATCACACAATTTTCCAAGTACTGGAGTTTTCTTGGAACAAAGAAACTGCCAGCCAGAAGACCCAAAGCGAACGCGGTAAAAATAAATCGAACAAGCAGGGAATCTTGAGCTGCTGCAGGATCAAACTCTTGAATGAGAAATCCCCAAATGGGATAAGCCAAAGCTCCATTGAGGGCCAACATTCGATAGCGAGAGATTTCATTTTTTCGAAGATTGTCAGAAAAAACCATCCCCCCACTATCGGATTATTTGTTTTCATCCTTTATAACCAACATGACCATGGATTTTGAAATTCGATTTTTTCCTTTTCCTTGGTCATCTGTGGTCGGGATTCCGGCATCCTCGAGGGATTTTTTGATCCTGGCGTCCGGCAGCCCGAAAAACTCACTCGCAGAGCCTGGTCTTTCGGCCATATTGAAAAAGTCCAGGTCGAGGTCCTTATCCTCTTTGCTGATAAAATCTTTGATGGCGTCGTTCCGTTTTTTCACTAGATCCTGTTGTGATTGCGACAAACTCTTTTTTGAGTCTGAGGGATAATTTTCATCTGCCCAAGTGATGACTTTTGCTGATTGAATGTCTTGGCCTTCGGAAACTTTATCAAAAAGTTTGCTCAATTTGGATTTGGCTTCTTTGCCAAGAGTGGATGAGCCTTTTGCAAATGAAATTTCAGTGACAAAGGCGGCCTCTTGTTCGGCTGCCACTTGTTTGGCTTCCATGCTGGCTTCGGTGGGTTTAGCTTCGCCCATGGATTGATTGTCCACAGCTGCTGGTTTTGAAGAGCAAGCCGAGATTGCAATTGCTAGAGGAAGCGGGAAAATCCAAATCAACAGTTTTTTCATGGTTTGTCTCCTTTATCGATGGGTTTTTGCGCATTTTCTGAAAGTGAGATTTCGTCTTCGATCCCTTCGGGAACTTCATTTTCAAAACTGTTACCAATCGCATCTGAAATGGCTTTGGCCGAATTGATTTCAAGATCGCCATTGTTGTAGGTAAAAAGCACTTTGGTGGCCATGGTTTTATCTTTGGCATTTCGAAGAAGCATATTGACCGCAGCGGTCGAGGCTTCAATTCCATAGTGACGAAGGCCGGAAAAAGTCTCTCCTTGAGAAATCACGTCTGCTTTTTTGAAAAAGGGTTTGGCGTAGCCGCGGATGACACCGTCTTCGGATTTGATTTCTGAATAGAGATCAAATTTTCCAGAAGTGAAGGTCAATGGCAGTTTTCGTTTTAAGACCGGATTGGCTTTGGTGAGATCAAAGTCCTTGATTTCAATATCGGCATCCCAAACAAAAGGCTTTTTGATTCCGTTGGCTTGAGCGAAAATTTTGAGAGGGGCTGAATCCAGCAAATCGCCGCGCAAGCTGACCAAAGTCACCGGTGATTTTTCAGTGGCAGTTGCATTGCTGACTCGGCCGTTGATATCGCTCAGTCGCCAGCGCCCTTCTTTTGGAATTTTTCTCATATTGGCAATTTCGAATTCAGAATCCTTGATATCGATTCTTTCAATTCTGAGAGGCAGGACTTTATCGACAGCTTTCTTGGAATCTTTTTTGGCCTGTTCTTTGGATTGGCGAAGGGTCTGAAGCACTTGATCGGTGATCAAAACATCGGAGCCTCGGATGAGAATATCAGTTGTGAACTGTCCCCTCAAAAGGTCTCGCCAGGCAATTGAAACATCGATCAGTTCTGTTTGAATGAATTTTTCTTCGGGTTTTGCTTTGAGACTCACTTCAAGCCCGCTGACTCCGTAGGCACCACGAAAAGGATTGATTCGAAGGCCGGCGATCTGAGCGTGAAAGAGAGGGGAAAAGTCGGCAAGAAAAGAATTGATCTTTGGGACAATCATCGGTGGGACCAGCAGAATGACAGCCAAA
>JBGGMM010000080.1:0-5186 GCA_041288045.1 Pseudobdellovibrionaceae bacterium
TGAAAGAGAAAGTCAGTGAAGTATGAAAAATGTTTTTAATAGCCTCTTAGAAGCTGTCGGCAATACACCTCTTGTCCGTTTGAACAAAGTTACCGCGGGTTCACCCCATACTTTTTGGGCCAAACTTGAGACTTCCAATCCCTGCGGGAGTGTCAAAGACAGAATCGCAATTGAAATCATTGAAGCTGCTGAAAAACGGGGGGATCTCAAGCCCGGCGGAACGATTGTTGAGGCCACTTCTGGAAATACTGGATTGGGTCTGGCGATGGTTGCCGCAGTCAAAGGCTACAAATGCATTTTTGTGATGCCAGATAAAATTTCTGAAGAAAAAAGAGCGATTCTTCGCGCTTACGGTGCCGAAGTGATCATCACTCCGACTGGTGTCGAACCAGAGGATCCACGCAGCCATTATTCTGTGACGGCTCGCCTGGCCAAAGAAATTCCGGGCGCTTTTTGTACAAACCAGTATCACAATCCAGATAATTTTCAGCGACATTATAAGACAACAGGTCCTGAACTTTGGGAGCAGTTGGGTGAAAAGCTCGGTGTCTTTGTCGCGGGTGCAGGGACTGGCGGGACGATTTCGGGAGTGGGAAAGTTTTTGAAAGAAAAAAACCCTCAAGTCAAAGTCATCTTGGCAGATCCAATTGGCAGTATTCTTTATGATCTTTACTATCACAAAAAAGTGATTGATCCACCAAAGCCCTACAAGGTTGAAGGCGTTGGCGAAGACATGCTCCCGGACAATGTTCATTTTAATATCATGGACGGAGTCGTCCAAGTTGATGACAAATCAGCTTTTCAAATGACCCGAAAGATTATCGCCCAAGAGGGAATGTGTGTTGGACCTTCGTCAGCACTCGCCTTAGTGGCGGCGATCGAATACTCCAAGAAGCTTGAAAAGCCGTCCAATATCGTTGTTCTTTTCCCAGACAGCGGAAGAGCCTATTTGAGCAAGGTTTTTAACGATCAATGGATGAAAGAAAATAATCTCTTATGAAAACAGAAAACAAAAATCTAGGTTTTGCTACTCGAGCTATTCACGCTGGACAACAGCCTGACCCCACCACGGGTGCGATTATGACTCCCGTGTATCTTTCTTCGACTTATGTGCAAGAATCTCCCGGGGTCCACAAGGGTTGGGAGTACAGTAGAACTCACAATCCCACTCGTCGTGCTTTTGAAAATTGCCTGGCTAGCCTAGAAAGTGGAACCAATGGTTTTGCTTTTGCTTCAGGGTGTGCAGCAACGACAACTGTTTTGCATCTTCTGAAGGGCGGGGATCATATCATCGCGGGTGATGATATGTACGGTGGAACTTTCCGTCTTTTCGATAAAGTTCTTCGACACGATGGAATGCAGTTTTCTTTTGTCGATCTGACCAATCCAGAAAATTTTGTGAAGGCGATTCAGCCCAATACAAAAATGGTCTGGCTGGAAACCCCCACCAATCCGACGATGAAGCTTGTCGATATTCGAAAAATTTCGGCAGAAGCAAAAAAGCACGGGATTTTAGTCGCAGTTGATAACACGTTCATGAGTCCGTATTTTCAGCGGCCTCTGACCTTGGGTGCTGATTTGGTTGTTCATTCGATTACCAAGTACATCGGAGGTCATTCCGATGTGGTCGGTGGAGCTGTTGTCACCAACCGGGCGGATTTGGCTGAAAGACTTCAATTTCTCAGCAACTCTATGGGGGCAATTCAAGCTCCATTTGATGCTTTTATGTGCTTGCGAAGCTTGAAAACTTTGCCTCTGCGAATGAAAGCTCATGAAGGCAATGCCATGGCCATCGCCAAATTTCTTGAATCTCATCCGAAAGTGCAAAAGGTGGCTTATCCCGGTCTGGCTTCTCATCCCCAGCATGCTTTGGCCAAAGAGCAGATGCTGGGAATGGGTGGGATGATCACATTTTACATCAAGGGCGGGATGGATGCGGCTCGAACTTTTCTTGAAAGTGTCCAAATTTTCGCACTTGCCGAAAGCTTGGGCGGAGTGGAGTCCCTGGTTGAACACCCCGCAATCATGACGCACGCTAGCGTTCCAGCTGAAACCCGCAAGGCACTTGGAATCGATGACTCTCTCATTCGTCTCAGTGTTGGAGTCGAAGATCTCGAAGATTTGATGGCGGATTTAAAGCAGGCTTTTGAAAAGGTCTAATTGACACAAGCTGGGTTTGCTAGGTAACTAGAACCTCTTTTTTTGGATTCCATCCAAAGACCGGCTCGGTAGCTCAGTTGGTAGAGCAGCGGACTGAAAATCCGTGTGTCGGCGGTTCAATTCCGTCCCGAGCCACCACTTCACTCGATCACCATGTGTGCTCATTTCTTTGAAATTTCGCCAGGGTTTTCGTTTCGTTCTGTTGTTGGCAAATCGCTTCGCGCTTTGCTTATTTCAGAGCGATGAAACTGAGTTGTCTTCCTGAGGATTCTTTGTCGCGGCGGAAAGAGTGGTAGCTCAAGTCTGTGACTGTATCTTTGAATTCAAAATAGGTTTGATGAAGGTCGATGCCTGATTCTAAAAGCTGAAATTTTAGAATTTGATGGAGATCGACTTTTGATTTCGTTGTTGAAATCTCATTCCAGACGGATCTTTTTTCTCCATCAAAGCATTTTAGGAGAAGATCGCGAACATCGTTGGTGACTTCGAAGCTGCTCAGTTGAATATGAGGTCCCACTGCGATCTGCAGATTTTCTGATTTGCAGCCGTTCCTTTTTAGAGCTTGAATTGTTTTTAGGACAATTCGATTTTCAACGCCTCTCCAGCCTGCATGAATGCCGGCGATCCAGCGGGGTTCGTGGTGATAAATGAAAACAGGGATGCAATCGGCAGTGGAGATGCAAAGGCCAAGATTTTTTTCACTGGTATAGTGGGCATCTGCCTCGCTTGAAAAATCAATTGCTTGAGCCGATGTGTGGACAATGCGATCCTTGTGAACTTGCTTGATTCTTTTAAAATTGAGATGTGGAAAAGCCTGTTGGAGATGCGAGATCTGAGCTTCTTTGTTTCCCAAAAGGCCAATATACGAATCTGTTTCAATCACAGTTCCGAGCGAATGTTGGACGACTTTCATATCTTTACTCCGGGAAAAAACAAATCTCGAATTTCTTCCATGTCTGGCCAAGTGACTTTGAATGACAATGTTTTGCCGGTTTTGGGATGACGGAAGCCAAGCTCACAGGCGTGCAAAGCGCATCTTGGAGCTCTTTTCAAAAGATCTTGGTTCAAAGATCCGTGAACAGATTTGACTTTACGATCAGCTCCATAAGTTGAGTCAGCAAGAATGGGAATTCCCATTTCTGAAAGGTGGACTCGAATTTGATGGGTTCGTCCCGTTTCAAGTTTTAGTTTTAGATAGGATAAACCAGAGGGGTGGGTCTTTAAAGTTTCATAATGAGTGACGGCCCATTTTCCAACAGAGGGCGGATCTTCTTTATGACGAAGAATTTTTCGATCAGGCCCTAAAACGCTGGCAAATTTTTTTCGATCAGTCGGATGACGAGCGATAAAGCTTTGAATTGTGCCATTCGGTTTTGCAGGAACTCCTAAACAAATCGCATGGTAGATGCGATGGACCTCGCGAGCCTTAAACTGATCGGTGAGATCCATTTGAGTGCGATCGTTTTTAGCGACGACAAGAACTCCACTGGTTTCTCGGTCCAAACGATGAACGATGCCCGGACGTTCTTCGCCAAACTTCATAGAAAAATCATCAGCGTGAGCAATCAGTGCATTGACCAGGGTGTCTTGTTGGTGGCCTGCAGCTGGATGAACAACAAGACCCGGCGGTTTGTTAATCACGATGAGATCAGAATCTTCAAACAAAATATCCAGTTTAAGATTCAGTGGTTGAAGCTCTCGCGGTTCTTTTGGGGGAAAAGAAATTTCAATCTGATCAGTTTCTCTGAGAACAAAAGAGGATTTGACAGTTTTCCCATTGACCCGCACACAGTCATTTGAGATCAGGTTTTCGGCTCGGCTTCGAGAATGAATTTCTGGTAAAAGGCTGAGCGCCTTATCGAGCCGCAATCCCACCATTTCTGGCAGGATTGATATCATTTGAAAATCAGATTTATTTTTCAAGGGAGTCTTTAAAATTTTTCATATAGGATTCGCAGACTTTCTTTTCGTCCAATCCTAAGACCTTACTGATTTGCGCGACATAGCCTCGAACAAATACCGGAGCCGGAAGGCTTTTTGCATCCATCTTTTCAATAGAATTGATGTAATAGGCGCTGATTTTGGTTGTTTCACTCAAGCGCTCCAGCGGAATATTTTTATACTCGCGGACTTTTTTTATGAACTCGCCTGTCCAGCTGCTTTGTTCTTTGATTTCTTTTTCAAAGGCCTCATCAACCTTGAATTCAATTTTACCTAGAGGCTTTTTAGGCGGCTCTGGCATTTGAGTTTTGCTTTGAGCTTTTAATGCTTCGAAAGAAAGTTCTTCGCGATTGAACCCGGATTGGCCTAACTTTTCATCATAGAGAGCCCGCAAGGATTTGTTTCCTAAAACTTGATAGGCCTCTTCAACGAGCTTCAAAAGGTCCCGAGCTTCCTCTTCAGAAAAGATGGTATAAATTGCGGGATTTTCGCCAGAATAAGTTGATTTTGCTTTTTCATAAGCAGAAGTGACTTCGTGCTGCTGACAATGAGGGCTGACTTCGAGAATGTCGTAATAGTTATAACGTGATGTTTCCACTCAAGCCAATTTATACCACGGCTCGATAATAATTTGCATTTAAATTCGGATTCGTCAGGTGTTTGCAGATCGAAAGATATTGACCCGCCAACGGAGTAAAAGGCTTGTCGATCAAAACGGGTTCGCGACTTTTCACTGACTGCCACACAGCATTGTCAAAGTCGATACAGCCAGCAGCATCGACCGTAAGGTCATAATATTTATGGCAGACACTTTTGATTGAGTGACCAAGATCTTCGTCCAGCCGACTGCGGCTTTCATTGATGATCAAACGAAGCGGTTTCTTTTGCAAGCGTTCGAAGAAATCAATATCAAAGCCAATGGCTTTTGATAAATGTTCGCGAAACGAAAAGAATCCTTTTTTCTTGGTCGTCCGGTAAGTCTTCAAGGCGGTTTCCAGCTGCTGATAAGAGTCCACAGTGGAGCTTTCTTTCAGGGAATAGCAAATATAGGATTCAATAAAGCGATAATTTTTTTCAACAGAAGT
>JBGGMM010000081.1:0-21780 GCA_041288045.1 Pseudobdellovibrionaceae bacterium
AGCTTCTTGTCGAAAAGCAACCTGCGCCAATGAAATCTGTGTCAGATTCAATCCACCTGTTTGAATTTCAGTTTCCACCTGCGGACATTCTTTCATCAGCCGAGCTGAAGAAATACGTCTTTGCGCAGAACCTTCCGAGTAACCAACTTCTTTTGTGAGATACTCAAAAAGCGAAGAATACCCAAGCTCGCGAAATCCCCGAGTGACATCCAAAGTCTGAATGAGAAGCAAAATCTCATAAGTGATTTTTCTCTCGGTTCGAACCAGGGTTTTTAATTTTTGATCCAGCACTTGAATGTTCATCTGCTTCTCCTTTGCGATAAAAAGTATTTACCACGGGATTTTAAACACGATTTTTGGGGGAAATTGATTTTCCTGAGGCCGCGGAGTTGCGATCTGGAAGCTTGTTTTTACCGCCGCAGCGGCGGTGCTTTGAGAGGTGAGAATGAAAATGAGGTCCGATCGATATTTTGTTTTCGAGAGCAAAGGTGGCTAGCCTGGAGAGACAAAAACTCAGTCAAGAGAAATAAAAAAATTTCGCAAATTTCACAAGCGGACCGATCGCCCTTCGATACCGGTACGGGTACAGGTACAGGCACCGGTCCGCGCCCTCTCTCCCCCGCCCTCGAAGCTGACCTTTGCGTCAGCCGACAGATGACCGCCAAAGAGCTTGCTCACAAAAGGAAATCTTCGCACAATAAAGTATGCCAATTTTTGAATATCGCGGTCTGACCAAAGATGGAAAGAACACCAAAGGGATGGTGGATGCCGACAATTTGCGAGTGGCGCGGATCCGGCTGAAAAAAGAAGGCGTCTTTGTCATCGATATCAAAGATAAGAAGAAAGCTTCGGGTGCCAATGCCAAGAAAAAACGTGGCAGCACGGCGGCAGCGAAAGTGTCGGTTGGCGATTTGTCTTTGATGACTCGGCAGTTGGCGACTTTGATCAAAGCTAATATTCAATTGGTCGATGCTTTGACGGCGGTCTCTGAGCAAGTTGAAAACACAGCTTTGCAAGAAGCCACAGCGGATTGCAAAAACATGGTCAATGAAGGGGCTCCTTTTGCCAAATCGCTCGGTAAATATCCCAATATTTTTAATAATATTTATGTTTCGATGGTCGAAGCCGGGGAAATGTCAGGAACTCTGGATGTCATTCTGATTCGGCTGGCTGAATTCACCGAAGCACAAAATGAATTACGCAGCAAAGTGAAAAGCGCTCTCACCTATCCGGCCGTCATGCTGGTGGTGACTTTGGGCATGCTTTCTTTTCTTTTCATGTTCGTCATCCCTAAAATGACAGCTCTTTTTGAGGGATTTCCGGATGCCAAACTCCCTTGGTACACAGAAGCGATTTTTGCCTTCAGTGGCCTTTTTGTGAATTACTGGTGGGTGGGTGGAGGCCTGGTCGCAACCATTTATTTCTTTTTCAACACTTGGAGAAAAACTCCGGCAGGCAAAAGGCGTTGGGACCAAGTGTCTTTGAAGCTCCCCTTGTTCGGAGAAGTCACGCGCATGGTGGCGGTCTCTCGTTTCACCCGCACTTTGGCCACATTGCTGACTGGCGGAGTTCCCATGCTCAATGCGCTTCAAATCGTTCGCAATGTTGTGGATAATGACATCTTGGCTCAGGCCATTGATGAAGCCCGAAGCAATATCTCGGAAGGGGAATCCATTGCCGGTCCCCTCAAGAAATCCGGTCAATTCCCGCCGATTGTTATTCATATGGTCAATATTGGTGAAAAAACAGGCGATCTGGAAAACATGCTCACTCAGGTCGCAGATGCCTATGATTTTCAGGTGAAGAATAAAATTGATGCTTTGACAAGCCTTATCGGACCCGTGGTCCTTGTTCTGATGGGTTTTGCCATTGGAGTCATTGTCTTTTCGGTGATGGTTCCTATGTTTGAGCTGACAGGAAATATCGGCGGATAACATGCCCCTTCAAGCATTGCGCTTGGCTGAAAAATCCTTCAAGATGAAGACCTTGCAAATGAAGGAGAAGGTCATGCAAAAAGTGATCGCTAAGAATCGATTGAGCAATTCATATGGGATGACGTTGATGGAAATCCTCATCGTTATGGCCATTGTCGCGAGTCTGATGGCAGTTCTTTTGCCCACAGTGATGGATCGCTACAACAAATCCAAAGTGAACTCGACAAAATTGGCCATGAACCAATTGATCAGCTCAATCAATCTCTATTACACAGATTGCGGGAAATATCCCGATTCAATGGAAAACCTCACCACTCAGGATTCGAGCTGCTCCAATTGGGGACCGGAAGCCTATGTCAAAAAGATTCCGAAAGACTCATGGAACAGGGACCTGCTGTATTCTGCAGAAGGCGGAAACTTTGTTGTGAAAAGTTTAGGATCTGATGGACGTGAAGGTGGAGAAGGCTACGCAAAAGACATCAATTCCGAAGAATTACAGTGACCTCAAAGCCTTCAATCGGGGTGGATTCACTCTGATTGAGGTGATGATTGTGCTGGGGATCCTTGGCTTTGTTTTGGCCTTCGGACTCCCCGCCTTGCGCAAACCACAAAACAATATCAGACAGGTCAGTCGACAGCTGGCCTCTTTGTCCCGCGAAGTCCGCAACCAAGCCCGAATGAAAAAAATGACCCATCGAATCGTCTTTCGTTTAGGCGATAAGGGTGCTTATTGGGTTGAGTATGCTCCCGGAAATGTTCTGATTCCCTCCGAAGCTACATTGGAAAAAATGAAAAGACTGGATCAAGAGGATCGACCGAAAGATCCCTTTCAAAAAGCCACCCGCTTGATCAAGGACGAAAAAGAACTTCCCAACCAGCTTGTCTTTGGCAGTGTCGAAACTCCGAACGGCAAAGGCCCTGTGACAGATGGCACAGCCTACGTCTATTACTCTCCGGAAGGGCTTGTCGAACGAGCTGTGATTCAAGTCACCAACAAAAAACAACTGACTTGGACATTGATTTTAAACCCCATCACGGGGCACGCTGATATAGTAGAAAAAGCCATCAGTTTGAAGGATCTCAAATTTGAGTAAAGACAGTTTGAGTAAGGGTTTTACCCTTTTAGAAACAATGCTTGCCGTTGTGATTCTGGCAACCGCACTTTTATTGCTGACCAATTCTTGGAGCAGCAGCTTCCTGCGCGTGCGCAAAACCCAGATTCAATTTGAAGTCACAGCTCTTCTGGAGCGAAAGATGACAGAAATCGAGCTGAAATACCGGGGAAAAAGCGTCGATGAAATCCCCGAGGAAGAATCCGAAGATTTCGGCTCAGAATACCCGCAATACAGCTGGAAATTATCCTCAAAGAAATTGGAAATTCCAGATGTCTCCGCCACTCTTGCCTCGCAAGAAGGCGGCGCTGGTGACTTTATGATTTCAGTTGTGAAGCAAATGACGGAAGCTCTGTCCAAATCCATCAAAGAAGTCACAGTGACAGTCATCAAAAAAGACGCAAAACCAAAGCCGATCGAATATTCGGTGACGACTTATTTTATCGACTATGACAAAGACATTCAATTCGGAATGCCAACCGGGGGTCAGTGATGAAAGCCTCGCGAGGATTCACATTGCTAGAAATGATGATCGTGCTGGTGATCATGGCCACTTTGTCCGTGCTCTCCAGCCAGGCCTTGCAGCAAGCAATAAAAAACAAAGCGAAATTGCAACAACAGACCGATGATCTCTCTCAAGTGCGAGACACTTTAAAAGTCATGGAAAGAGACATCAATCTGGCCTTTCACTACACCGATCTTGAAATGGAATTGCGAGAGGTCATTAAGAAAAAACGAACGGAGATCTCTAAAACCACCACCACCACGCAGCCTGGGACTGCTCCGCCACCTCCTGGCGGAACTGCAGCTCCGATTTACAATCCCAACGACCCCAATGATCCATTGAATCTGAAATCTGAAAATCGAATCGATCCCACCACTCATTTCGTCGGCCAAGACAACAAAATGTATTTTGTGACTTTGAATGCCTCTCGTTTGGCCGAAGGCAGCCGACAAGCGGACTTCTTAAAAGTGGGCTACGAGCTGCAAAGCTGTCGCCGCCCTGGCTCTGAACAAGCTTCTAATAGCTGTTTGGTGAGAAAGACTTCAGAAATTGTCGAAGGTGATGTCACAAAGATTTCAGAAGGTGTAGCTCTCTTGACCGACGTGACAGAATTCAAATTGCGCTATTTTGGCAAAGGCAAACAGGATTGGATCAGCGATTGGAATTCCACTCAAGGTGACGGCGGCACCAAAGATCGCTATCCAGACGCAGTTGAAATCTCACTCACAGTTGAAAAAGGCGCATCGGATAAAAAGAAAAAAATTTCTATGCAGCTGATTGTGCCGATTCGATTCGCCAATAATATTGCCGCCGACGAAGCCAAAGCAAAGGCTGAAAGACAACAAAATCAAGGTTTCCTGCCAGGCGCCACAGTTCCAGGATCTGGGGGTGGACTCTGAAATTCACTCGCCAGCTTCTCGGCCGAAAAAATCAAAAGGGAGTCGCTCTGCTGATTGCGATTTTCACCACCATGATTATCACTTTTGTGGTGATGGAAATTCTCTATGACACCAACGTTGAATATGTGATCAATGCTAAATCTCTCTCACGGCTCAAAGCTTATTATGCTGCCAAATCAGGGCTTGAAATGAGTCTTTTGCGACTGAAAATTTACCAGAAAGTTCAAAGCCAATTGCCAAAAGAAGTGGCCGGCTCGCAGCGAAAAATGGTGGATTTGATTTGGCAATTCCCCTTCGGCTGGCCACCCATGATCCCGCCAGAAGCTTCCGGCGTGGACAAAGATATGATCAAAGACAAAATCAAAGAAGCCACCATGGACGCATCTTATGTGACCACCATCAGCGATGAAGGTTCAAAGATTGATCTGAATGATTTGGCTTCACCTTCGAAAACCATTCAAGAAATCACCAAAAAACTGCTTGTGCAGATTTTTGAAAACCTTCGAATCAATGACGAAGAATGGGCCCGCGCCCATGAAGATCTACGCCCTGAAGAGATCGTCAATAACATCATCGACTGGGTGGATGTCGATCAAATTTCAATCAATGGCGGAGATGAACGCCAAGGTTACTCCGAAATCACCAGCGAAAAACCTCTTCCCCCCAATCGCGCCTTTCGCACAGTGGAAGAGCTTCGCATGGTGGCCGGAGTGACCGATGAAATTTACAATCTGCTCAAAGATCGGGTCACCGTGTATGGAATGCGAGCCATCAATCCCAACTATGCTCCACCTGAAGTTTTGAAAGCTCTCGACTCTTCGATCAATGATGAGGTCCTTGGAAAAATCACCGCCCGTCGAAATGACCCTGACAAAGAGCCCTTTAAAACCGCCAGTGAATTTTGGGGTTTTGTAAATAGTGAAGGTGGTAGAGTCAGTGAAGAAAATCAAAAAGCCATTCCGCTGATCTTTGATCAAGTCTCTAATTTTCGAATCAAATCGGTGGGTGAATTTGCTGGAGCCACTCGCGAAATTGAAGCTGTGGTCTTTGACTTTAGCTCAGTTGGAAGCGCAATCGCCGGTCAAATGAACGAAGAAAGCAAAAAAGCCGCCGGCGGTGGTGGCACTAGCACTTCGTCCTCTGATCAGACCAAGCAAAATACAAATAAATCCAATCAAGCGCTTCCCAAAGGGCCTCCGCGAATTGTATACTTTATCGAGAGATAAATTCGAAGAACTCAAGCCATTGGAGGGCTTTTGTGAAGTCGGTTGGAATCGATATCGGCACGTCCAGCATCAAAGTGGTGGAGGTCGTCTCCAGCAACAAAGGCGTTCAGGTCACTCGATTTGCCGAACACCCGCTTGATATCAACCTGGCCTTTGATCCAGATATTGAGATTCTCGAATACCTTCGCCGTCTCGCCTCGTCTTATGACCTGATGACCACTCGCTTTGTCTTTGGCCTGCGCCAGGAACAAGTCAGTGTTCGCAACCGGATTTTTCCATTTTCAGATCGTCAGAAAGTTTTAAAAAGTTTGCCCTTTGAGCTCGAAGAGGATCTGCCTTTTTCCAATGAAACGGCCATCTTTGATGCCAAGATCATTCGCACACTGGGACCAGCCGCCGAAGTTTTGGCTTGTGCCGCCCCAAAAACCAGAGTGAATGCCGCTTTGGAAAAACTGGCATCCAGTGGGATGGATGTCAGTCTGCTCTCAGCCGAGGGAGTGGCATTTGCCAATTGCTTTGAAAAATGGGATCAGGTCCCGCCCGCCCATCCAGCAGTGCAAGTGGATCTGGATGGAAGCTCCACCCACCGGGACATTGCGATCACTATAGATATTGGTCACACTCGCACTTTGGTGTGCGCTTTTGAAAGCAACATGCTGATCGGCGTTCGCACCATTCTTTGGGGTGGCAAAAACGTCGCCGATGGAATCGTTAAAAAATATGAAATCCCCTATGTCGAAGCTCTGAAAGAGATGCAGACCAAGGCCTTTATTTTGCCAAGCAAAGAAGGCGCTTCTTATGATCAAATTGTCTTTTCAGACACAATCGCTCAACAGGTCAAAGACCTGGCGCGAGAATTGAAAATTTCAATTCTTGAATTCAAAGCAGAATTTAATGGCAGCGTTCAATCTGTCGGCCTCACCGGTGGCGCCAGTCAGATTCTAAACCTTCACGCTTACTTGACCCAGCAGCTCGAATTGCCAGTGAACAAGCAATCTGTTTTGGGAAACTTCCAACAGCTGGGATTTGAAAAGACAGCTCGCACGGATTCGATCATTGGCGTTGCTTTGGGATTGGCCATTGAGGGTTTAAAAAAGCCCCGCAATCCGGCCTTGAACTTTCTCAAAGGCGATTTCGCCAAAGAGAGCACTTTCTATAAAGTTTTCTGGCAAAAATGGAACACCACCATCCAAATTGGCGCTGCCGCTCTGTTGGTCTTTTTTCTTTATTCGATGATTCGCGACAGTGTGACTGTGACTCTGGCCGAGAGCGCACAGACCTTGATGAAAGAAAAAGCCAAAACTGTCGCCAAACTCCCCTCGAAGAATCAAACAGAATCGGGAGTGAAAAAATACGTGGCAGAGCAAAGAAAGCGAATCAACGACATGCGGGCTCTTTCCAGTCTTGCAAAAATGAATTCGGCCATGGATGTGATGAAAAAAATCAATGATGCCATCCCGGCCAGACAGGCCATGACATTGGATGTGCGAAAGCTTGCCATCAACGAAAGCCAAGTGGTGATCGAAGGCACTGTCGGCGACAACAAACAATTTCAAACTCTTGAAAGTTCTTTGGCCTCGATCGCGATTGACAAAGTCACCCGAACCCAACCAGAGGGAAAATCAAAAAAGCCCGGAGTTCCCTTTGCCTTTACTTTCAAGGTCGACCGAGGCCTTCAAACCAGGACTCAGTAATATGGCATTTGAAGATTTAAAAGAAAGATTGGTCTCTGAATTCAAATCGCAATGGGAGCAGTTCCAGGATTCTTCGCTCTACATTCTGGCCAAGGAAAGATACGAAAACTTCACTCCGATCCAACAGAAGCTCTCCCTGGTTGGCATCGCTCTGTTTTTCACTTATCTTCTTTTGTCCCTGCCTCTGAGTTTTTACTCCTCTTCCAGTGAGCATGTCGCAGAATTTGAAGGCAAAAGACAGTTGATCCGCGATATTTTGAAAGTCTCAAAGGAAACTTCGGAAGGTCCCAATCTGCCTGTGCCTCCTGACGTGGCTTCATTGAAATCACAGATCGATGCGGAACTTCAAAATGCTCGACTGCTTCCTGAGCAGATCAAAGGCACCGAAGAAACTTCTGAAAAAGTGAAATTGGATACGAAAAATCTTTTTCAGGGAGCGGTCAAAGTCACATTGGCACAATTGAACCTGAGACAGATCATCGATCTGGGTCATAAATTTCAGAGCATCAATCCCAGCGTGAAAATGACCGATCTTCAAATGGTCGCCAACGCCAAAGATGGGCGCTATTTCGATGTTGTCTATAAACTGGCTGTTCTCAATGTCCCAAGCCCAGTCGAAGAGGCGGATGAGCCTGAACCCCCACCCAAACGCCGAGGGAAATAACCCATGGAACAGCTCAAAAAATTCTTCAGTTTCGCCTGGAGCCATAAAGGCAAGCTCGGTGTTCTGGCCATTTCCACTCTCGTTTTTGCTTTCTTGCTGTTTCCCTTCAATGATCTGAGCGATTTCATCGGAGCTCAGATTTCAAAAATGAGCAGAAATAAAGTGTATGTCCAATTTGATCAGTTGCATATGAGCTTGGTTCCCACTCCTGGCGTGGCTTTGGAAAATGTCCAAGTCGAAGCTCAGGGCTTGGCGGGATTGAAAATTCAAGAGGCGATTTTAACTCCGGGATTTTCGACACTCATCACACAGAAGCCGGCTGGAACTCTCACAGCCCGTGGATTTCTCAATGGCGATATCCAGGTTTCCTTGAAATCAGGCGCTCGCACTGACGATGGCAAAGAAAGACAAGAAATCACCATTGAAGCGAAAAAACTCAGTCTGGGCGAATTGAAACAAATTGGCCAGCTCCCCTTTGTTGCCAAAGGTGACTTGAATCTTTCAAGCAAAGCCTTGATCGAACCCACCTTGAAAACACAGCCCGATGTGGACGTGACTTTGCGGATTGATCAATTTCAACCACTCAGTGTGCAGACTCCATTGGGGCCCTTTGTTTTACCAGAGCTTAAAATTTCAAACGTTGAACTGAAAGGACGCTTGTCAGCTGGCAAACTGATTATTGAGCAAGGAATCATCGGCAAAGAAACAGATGAATTGCGCGGAACCATTAAGGGCAGTTTGGATCTTCAGATCATTCGCCCTGATCCGGACTCCACGGTGATCATACCGCAAATGGGTGGTTATAATTTCGACGTGGATCTCAAAGTGAAAAAGGGCTTTTACGCCCGGGCTTCAACGATTTTCTCAATTGCCGAAGGAGCTCTCCGTTTAAATAATCACAAAATCGATTCTGCCGATGGAGTTCAGTATCGCTTCAAAGTCCAAGGCGCAAATTTCATCGATATACCCAATGTGAGTGCGTTGCGTTAGTCCGCAAGTCGGACTCTGCCGTGGCGCGAACATCCAATCAATGATATAAGAGTTGAGTCTTTCTTTTGTAAGGAATGATTGACAGTCGTATCCCAGGATTGAACACTTGGGGCACTTAACAACAAGGCTCAGTCGAGTGACTGGGTGGAAAGGAAGTATTTATGTCAGGGGTAAATAAGGTCATTCTTGTCGGACGTTTAGGAGCAGATCCAGAATTGAAATCTGTTGGAAACGGCCAATCAGTGGCGCGCTTGAATCTTGCCACCAGCGAATCTTGGACAACCAAAGAAGGCAGCAAGCAAGAGCGCACCGAATGGCATCGCGTGGTGGTCTGGGGACGTCAGGCCGAAAACTGCGCCAAGCATCTTTCCAAAGGCCGTCAGGTCTATGTGGAAGGTCGCTTGCAAACCCGCAACTGGGAAGATCAGCAGGGCCAGAAAAGGTACACGACCGAAATCGTTGCCAGCACTGTTCAATTCTTAGGAGCTGGTTCCAGCACAGAAAGAAGCAGCCAATCGTCAACGGCTGATGAACAGTTCAACGACTTCGGTCCAGAACCTTCTTTCGATCAGTCTTCCGACGAAATTCCGTTCTAATTTTTACCGATTCTTTTTCGTGCTAGTCAAAAGCCCCGGGTCACGACTCGGGGCTTTTCAATTTCACACCCCAGTTCTACAATCAATTCATGCACTTGCATGGAAAAGGAATTTCTCTTTTTATTCTGTTCGGGATTCTGACGGCTTGTTCCGTTTACGAATCCACGGGGCGCAAATCCTTTGAAAGCAATGCTCCTGGCCAATTGGAAAATGCGAGCACGGGAGTTCAAACCAAGTCGGCACCAACCAGTGAAACTTGCTGGAATCAGCCTGCCAATGAGGCTCTCTGGTATATCGATCAGGTCAGCCCCCTCACGATCGACAAAATCAATGAAGAAGAAATTCAAGTTTGCTTTCAAGAAGTCCCTTAAAGGAGTCACCATGCGTTTTACATCTCTGATTTTTCTCCTCACCAGCCTCTTCTGCTGTGTCTTCTCATTGAGTCTCTGGGCTGGTACTGTTTCGCAAGTGAAGGGAAGTAAAATGATCATTCAGCTGGAGGGCGAAAGCGCTTCTCCAGGAAATGAATACTTCATCCTGAATTCAGCAGGAAAACGAGTGGGCCTCGTCACCATCAAACAAGTCAAGGGAACCAAAGCTCTTGCTGAACTCACCAAGGGGCGAGCGAACGCCGGTGACAGCATTCAGGCCAAAGGCGCTTCAACTTCTGCTTCACAAAGCTCAAGCGCGGCCGCTTCTGAAACCAGCACAACCACAAGCAAAAAGAGCACGAAATCCACTGGCAAATATCGAGTCGGCGCTTTGCTAGGCTACGCCATGAACACTTTTTCTCTCTCAGTTCAGGATAAAACCAACACCGCCCTTAAAGAAGATGTCACTATGAAGGACAGCACTTTCAATTTGAAGGGCTTTTATGATTATGACCTCAGTCCCGAATTCACCATCCGAGGTGCTGCTGGCTATGAATCTTTCGCCGCTAAAGGCACAACCACCGCATCGATTTGCAGCAATGGCAGCTCAACAGAATGTTCGGTCAAATACGACTATCTGGCTCTGGAAGGCTCCGCCCATTACAATTTCCTGACCGGCCCCACTCGCGTTTGGGTTGGGCTCGGCTACTCTTTCCTGATTGCAATGACCAAATCCAGCAACATTCCCAATCTCACTGAAAGCTCCACCAATCAAATGATTCTTTTTTCAGGCGGAACCGACATCAGCATGGGTCCAAGCTCTTTCATTCCTTTGGTTGTGGAATATGGAATGTTTCCCGGAAGCTCGAATGTGACTGCCAATTCGATCTTTTTACGTGGCGGTTACGGAATGACATTTTAATCGGACTTATTCCAGTTTGCTCAGCTATCGGTCAATCTAGAAACGCCAATCACGCCTTTGATTTTTTGCAAATCGAAAATCACTTGATTCAATTGCTGAGTGTTTCTCACGCTCACATCAAAAGTGGCAACTGCTTTGCTGTCCCTGGTGGTTCGCACTTGAGCGTTGTGGATATTGATTCCTTGAGTAGAAAAAGCCTCTGACATGGATTTCAAAAGGCCCGGCATGTCTTGCGAGATCACGCGGATTTTCACTGTCCTCTCGTGACCAGTGTCAGCGGATTGAGTGGTCCATTCGACATCCACTTTTCGCATTTGATCAAATTCAAAAGCTTTTCGGCAGTCCGATCGGTGAACTGTGATTCCCCGTCCGCGAGTGATAAACCCCACAATTGGATCACCTGGGATTGGATTGCAGCATCTCGCATAGTGAACCAGAACATCATCCATTCCGCTCACTGCAATCAGAGAGCCTGACTTGCGCGCTTTTTGAGTGGCGGATTTGAAAACATTTTGAAGAAAGGACCCCTTTTCTTTTCCTGAGTCCGCAGCTTGATTCAAAAGATCCGGAGCCAGGCGCTCTAACAGAACTCGTGGCTCGAGCTTTCCGTAACCGACTCGTACCACAACTTCATCATCGTCATGAATGCCGTGATCTTTTTTGAATTTCTCAAACAATTCGCCTTTTAAATACTTGGCAGCAGCTGCGCCAAATTTTCGAAATTCTCTTTCGAGAAGTTCTTTTCCAAGCGCCAAAGAGCGTTTGCGCTGCTCTTCTTTGACGTAAGCTCGGATTTTAGTTTTGGCTTTATTGGTGACGCAGTATTTGAGCCAATCCTTCGAAGGCGATTGTGTCTTTGAAGTGACAATTTCAACAGTGTCGCCATTTTGCAGCTGGTATTTCAATGGCACCATTCGGCCATTGACCCGAGCTCCCATGCAGCGATTGCCAAGCTCAGTGTGAACAGCATAAGCGAAATCAATCGGAGTTGCGCCCTCTGGGAATTCACGCACTTCGCCTTTGGGAGTGAAAACGTAAATCTCGCTTTCAAAAAGATCCGTCTTGACCGTATCCAGGAATTCATCCGAATTGCCAACTTGTTGATGAAGAGAAACCAGTTCCTTCAGCCAATTGAATTGATCGGCGGTCTCATCAGTGATCTGCCGGCCGCGCTCTTTGTACCGCCAGTGAGCGGCGATCCCTCGCTCGGCCACCAAGTGCATGTCCTTGGTGCGGATTTGAATTTCAATTCTCTCTCCGCCAGGCCCCACCACAGTGGTATGCAAAGATTGATAGTTGTTTGTTTTTGGCATGGCGACGAAATCTTTAAACCGACCAGGAATGGGTTTGTACAAAGAGTGCATCAATCCCAGAACCTCGTAACACTGGGAAACTGTGTCCACCATGACGCGAAAAGCGAGCACATCGTACACCTGCTCGTAATCAATGTTTCTGGCCTGCATCTTTCGATAAATCGACCAAAGATGCTTGGAGCGCCCTTGAATCTCAACATTTTTAAAGCCGCCCTTTGCGAGCTCTTTGTTGATCATTCTTTTGACTTCTTCGATGTAAGAGGCCTGATCCTTCTCTTTCTTTTCCACTTTCTGCTTGAGCTGGTAAAACATATCCGGACGCAGATAGCGAAAGCTCAAATCCTCAAGCTCAATTTTCACCGAGCTGATACCCATTCGACTGGCCAGTGGGCAATAGATCTCAAGCGTTTCTTGGGCGATTCTCGCCTGCTTTTCATAAGGCATGTGGTTGAGAGTTCGCATGTTGTGCAAGCGATCGGCAAGTTTGACCAGAATGACCCGCACATCTTTCCCCATGGCGACAATCATCTTGCGAATGTTCTCACCCTGACGTTCCGTGGAGGTCTTAAAAGTCATTTTCGAAATTTTCGTCACACCATCAACAAGGGTGGCAATGGTCTCACCGAATTCACGGCGAATGTCTTCAATGGTGGCGTGAGTGTCTTCAACAGTGTCGTGCAAAAGACCAGTGGCAATAGAATCCAAATCCAATTTCAAATCAGCAAGAATTCCGGCGACGCTGAGGGGGTGAGAAATATAGGGTTCGCCAGATCTTCGAATCTGACCTTCATGAGCGTTTTCTGAAAAATGATAGGCTTTTTCAATCAGCTTGGTATCGGCGTTTGGATAATAGGAAAGAATTTTCGCTGTCAGCTCTTCAAGCGTGCGAAGCGGCTTTTCACTGAGTCTTTCTGCTGTTGCAAAGGTGCTATCAGTCGCTGACATAATCCTTCAAATCATCGGTCGCTTGACCCCTCTTCAAGAGTCCAGATCCCAAGTCGAAGTGTCCGGAACGCCTGAAGATTTACTTGTTCAGGTCTTTTTCAATTTGATTGGTGATGGAGCCCCGCTCTAGGTCGATCTCAAAGGCCACATTGCCAGCGGCCACTTCACGAAGAGCACCGACAATGTATTTGTTCCCCTTGGTCGCAACAGTGAGATCCGAACCTTTCAAAAGTTGTTTGGCGCGTTTTGCAACAAGCAAAACCAAGGCAAAACGATTGGGGACTTTATCGAGGCAATCTTCAACTGTGACACGGGCCATACCAAGGTCTCCTTAGGCTAAAGGCGAGCTTGAAAAACTACAGCTATCCCAGCAATTCTTCAATGATTTTTTTGAATTTCAAATAGGAAGTCTCGAAATCGTCGTTGATAATTTGAAAATCAAAAGCCGAGGCCATTTTAAGCTCATTTTCCGCAGCTCTCATTCGAACTTCCAAATCTTCAGGCACTTTCCCGTCCCGTTTTGTCACCCTGCGTCTAAGCTCGTCAATGCTGGGTGGGAGAATAAATATTGATTTGGAATCGGGGTATTTCAATTTAAAAGTCTCAGCTCCCTGCACATCGACATCCATGATGATGCATTTCCCCTGCTCCCAAGCCCTATCCAATTGCTCGTAAGGAGTGCCATAGAGATTGTTGTGAACATGAGCCCATTCCACGAAGTAATTTTTGATCAGCAAAGATTCAAATTCTTCCCGAGAAACAAAGTGATAGGGATGCCCCTGGGACTCTCCCGCTCGCATCGCTCGAGTGGTAAAAGTCACTGTGTCTTCCAATTGCGAATTTTCCCGACAGATTCTCTCAACGAAGCTGCTCTTTCCAGCACCGCTGGGGGCAGCCACGATAATCATGCGGGTCTTTCCCTTGCTTTTCATTCGACGTTTTGAACCTGTTCTCTTAATCTTTCAATGAATGTTTTTGCCTGTACCACACTCTGGGTCAGTTGGGAAACACTGGATTTGGAGCCGATGGTGTTGACCTCCCGGAGAAGTTCTTGTGTGTAAAAATCCAGTTTTTTGCCTTGGGGTCCATTCACATGAAAAAGCTGACGATAATTTTTCATGTGTTCTTTCAAACGCGCTAATTCTTCATTGATATCGGCTTTTTCAAGCTGAATGACCACTTCTTGAGACAATCGTCCCGAGTCGATTTCAACCCCAGACAATTTGGTTTTGATTCTTTGCTCGAATCGCTGCAAAAGATTTTGATTCACTTCTTCACGCACCGATTGAATTTCATTCATTTCTTTTTCCAGCTGAGAAAGGAGCTTCTCGAGCTCAACGCGAAGGCTTTTCCCTTCCCGTTTTCGCTCTGCCTCACAGGCTTTGCAGGCTTTTTCAAAAGCTTGCAAAAGAGCCCGTTTCTCTGAGCTGGAAACTTCTTGCGCTTCTTCCATTTTGATCACATCTGGAAGCCTGGCGATGCTTTCCACATGAAACTGCGTTTTGATTTTCAGTTCTTTCGAGATCTGCTGATAGGCTTCGTAATACTTTCGCGCCAGATCTTTATTGACGATCAGTTGTGTAGCCGAGGCCGAAGCTTTGATTTTTCGATTGATGAAAACATCCAAAGTTCCACGCTCAAAATGCTTTTCCAAAATTTTTTTTAAATCGGATTCAAAAGCGATGAATTCACGTGGAAGGTGAAAGCGGGTTTCAAGGAAACGACCGTTCACGGCTCGGAGACTGACTTCGATTGAACTGTGGGCCGATTGAACTTTGCCAAGGCCATAACCTGTCATGCTTTTCATTTCGCTATTCTAATCGCAAAGAGTCCCTCTTCCTATGACTAACGACCCGCAACACAAGGCTCAAAAGGCAAGGTGCCCCATGACCTCAGGGATTCTCTCCGTTAGCTTGGCCACCATTTCATGCAAAGGCTTCCCTCGACTTTTTCAATTTTAATTCTCATTTCCACGCTGATGGTGTCCTGCTCGACTTTTCAGTCCAGCGAGATCTATCAAAGCGGCAAAGCCTCTTGGTATGGCAAAAGCTTTCAGGGCAAAAAAACGGCCAGTGGCGAGCTCTTTAACAGCCAGGCTTTCACCGCTGCCCACCCCACCCTAGCTTTTGGGACCCGCGTCCTGGTCACCAGCAAATCCACTGGAAAAAGCGTGAAAGTTCGAATCAATGACCGAGGCCCTTTTGCCCACAATCGAATCATCGATCTTTCCTATGCAGCCGCGGCAAAGCTTGGAATGATTCAAAAGGGCGAAGATGAGGTCGAGCTCAGGCTGCGTTAACCGAGTTTGAACTTTGCCTGCACAGTGTCTTTTTGAAAATTGACAGAACTCTTGGAAAGTTTGCTGACCCACTTTTGATCCAAGACAAAAATTCAAATCACAAAAGGAGGTCCCCGATGAAGTTTCTAACTCTTTCGATTCCCTGTCTGATTTTTTCGATTCCGATTTTTGCAGCTCCGCCAGCTGCTCCTAAGACTGTCAACATGCTCAATTCGCAGGGCAAACCACTGGGTCAAGTGATGCTGAGCGAATCTCCACAAGGATTAAAAATATCTTTGGATTTGAAAGGGGTCCCGGCCGGAGTCCATGCCATTCACCTGCATCAAAATGGCAAATGTGAAGGTCCTGATTTCAAATCCGCCGGCGAGCATTTCAATCCCACTGGGAAGGAACACGGAAAATCAAATCCAAAAGGTGCCCATGCCGGTGATCTTCCGAATCTCACAGTGCCTGCGGATGGAAATTTGAAACAGGACATTTTGGTGACTGGATATTCCTTGGATCCTAAAGCGAAAAGCACTTTGGTCTCTGCCAGCGGAGTTTCCTTGATCATGCATGAAAAAGCAGATGACAACAAAACCAATCCATCCGGAAGTTCAGGAGGACGGATCTCCTGTGCAGTTCTGACTGACCCCTCGGTCAGCAATCAATAAGAAAGGAACTGGCGGACTTTTTCTTGGGCTTCTTTAAAATTTTCCGGAGACACCCAGAAAATCGAAGAATCCCTCTGAAACCAAGTCCGCTGTTTTTTTGCCAGTCGCATTGTGTTCTGAATGATTTTTTCACACAGCTCAATTTCAGAGCCGATGCTTCCATTCAAATATTCAACTGTCTCTTTGTAGCCAACACTTTGCAATGGCGCCCACGACTCGAGGTTCTTGGCTAAAAGGTTTTTCACTTCATTCACAAGGCCCGCCTTGAGCATGTGTTCCGTTCGCTTTCTCACTCGCGGCAGAAGCTCTTCTTTGCTGATTCTAAACCCCAATTTGAAAAGTGGATAGGGAAAGGGAGTCTGCTGTTCTTCAAATTCTTTTTTGATTTCAGAGACCGGTTTGCCATGAGTTCGCATCATTTCAATGGCTCTCGCCAGGCGATAATGATCGTTGATTGAAATCTTTTCGGCCGTCTTAGGATCTTTCTCTTTCAGTTCAGCATGAAGGCGCTCGGCACCCTCAACTGCTGCTAGCTCCGCTTCAACTTTTTTTAAAGTTTCCGCATCGGCGGCTCCGATTGGGTACATTCCTTTTTCAATGGCCTGAAAATAAAAGCCCGTTCCGCCAACCACAAAGACAACGGGAAACTGATTTTCAATTTTTTTTAAATTGGCAAAAAAATCACGGCTAAATTCCCCAGCAGTGATTTCATCTCCCTCTTCGACATAGTCGAAGAGATAATGGGGAACGTCTTGAAAATCTTGAATGGATGGCTTGGCTGAGCCCACGTTCAAGGAGCGGAAAACCTGAATGCTATCGCAATTGACAATGGCACCCTGAAATTCTTTAGCTAAATCCATGGCAAAAGCTGATTTTCCAGAAGCCGTCCGACCGACGACAAAGACCACTCGCATTCTCAAACAGTCCTGCCAAAATCCTTTTCCAAACGATGGAAAGGATAATCAATACTGACGGGTCGCCCATGCGGACAGAAACTGGACAGCGGAAATTCATCCATTTGCTCAAGCAGGGCTCGCATTTCCTCGGCACTCAGCGCCTGCCCGGCCCGAATCGCCGAATGGCAAGCCATCGTTGCCAACAAATCACCAATTTTTCTCTCTAAAAAATGGCTCCCGCTTTGCTCGACAAGCTCATGGGAGGTTTTTTCTAAGATCTGATGCAAAGCGCTTTCTTTCAAAATAGCAGGCGCGGACTTCACACCCACAGTTTCAGGCCCCAGCATTTCCAGTTGGATTCCTAATTTTGCAAAGGCTTCTTTTTCTTTCATCAAAGCTTCGACTTTTTCACTTGAGAGATCCACAGCCAGAGGGAACAAAGATTCCTGCACTTCAATTTTTCCGCCTTGCCAAGCCTGCATGAGTTTTTCAAAAAGAATTCTCTCATGGGCCGCGTGCTGATCCACAAACACAATCCCCTCTTTGTTTTGAGTCACAATGTAAGTGAGATTGCTTTGAGCTAGAACTTGCAAATTGGACCAGTACCCGCCTTTGCTCGGCATCTCTGACTGCGAAGTGGGCTTGGAATCCGCTCGCGAAATTGCAGCTGATGTTGCGGTAGATGTTGAAGTCGAGGGCGATTGCAAGGTCCAAGATTTTTGTGAGAACTGAGTTCTTCCCAAGTCCTCCTGAGAAAAATTCAAAGTGGCCTGCTCCACTGGATTTTCGGTCCAACCTGGAGATGCCTGTGATTCATTTTTCGCTGATGGCAGCCAGGGAGCTTTTTCTAAAACATCCCGAATTGAAGCTTGCACCGCTCGAAAGGCCATCGATGGATCGGCAAATTTCACTTGTGATTTCGTCGGATGAATATTGACATCAATTTCACTGGGATCCGTCTCGACCCAGACGACGGCAATCGGATATTCCCCGTGCATGAGAAGGTGCCGGTAGGCTTCCATGACGGCGGCCTGAAGGCTTCGATCCTGAATCCAGCGATTCTGCGCAAAAAACCAAAGATCTTTGGCTGTTTTCTGCACTGTTTTGGGATCAGCGAAAACAGCAGTGGCCTTGACACTGCCTCTTTCTGCTGTGCCTTCGAAAAGATTTTCAACTTCAAGCACCTGTTGAACACGCTGCAAACGAGTTTCACAGGCTCCCCAATAGGAAATCAACTGTCCATCTTGAGTGATTTTCATTTCCACTTGTGGATGCGCCAAGGCCAAGGCTTTTAAGGCCATTTTGATTCGTGATCCTTCCGCTGAAGCGCTTTTCAAAAACTTCAGGCGAGCCGGTACATTTTCAAAAAGTTTTTCAATCACCACACTGGTGCCAGCTGATCCGCCAATGGCTTCAACCGAAGTCCGGCGGCCAAATTCACTGACCAAACGAGCGGCTGTTTTTTGACCGGAGGTTTTTGAAATCAAAGTGAGCTTGCTCACAGCTGCGATACTCGCTAAAGCCTCACCTCGAAAACCGAAACTTTTTATTTTCCACAGGTCATCAGAAAGACTGATCTTGCTGGTGGCATGTCGATCCAAAGCTTTTTCTAATTCTTTCTCATCAATTCCGGACCCGTTGTCGGAAACTTTGACATAACGACCGCCATCCGCAAATTCAATGGAGATTTGAGTGGCTCCGGCATCGAGACTGTTTTCAACCAGCTCTTTCACCAAATGAGCTGGCCTTTCAACAACCTCTCCGGCCGCAATTTGATCGATAACTTCACTGGATAAAGTTTGAATGCTGGCTTCTGTCATGACCTTCTGATGTCTCAGACAGGCCCAGCTTTGTCAAAATGCGAATTGAGCCGACAGAGCGACACCTGGGTATGGCTGTTTTTCCCAGAAATACTGCAGCTCGCCGCGAAGCGCCACTGAGCCCACCCGAAAAGCCACTCCCCCGCTGAAGGCAGCTCCGAGATTGAAATCATCCATCGAATAATACTTTTTTTGCCCCACCGAATCGGTCAAAGCGACTTTGTATTTGGAGTATTTGAACATCGGACCAAAGCCAAAAAAGGTGAAAGCATTTTTGCCAAAAGGATAATAAGTCTGCCAAAGAAAATCCATGATCAAAATCCAGCCATCCGCCGTGTTGCCTGTGAGACTTTCATAATAGGTCGGAGCACCGTAATGAAAGAGCACATTGATCTCTGATGGGAAAAGTCCATCAACCAAAAGATCAGGCCCTGAAAATTTCGCACCAAAAAAACTCACGGTTTCTTTGCGTTGATCACCCATGGTGTCTTCTTGATATTGAAGCCAGGCTGCCGAGAATCCGCCGTATTGAGTGTAAATGAAAGGCCGATTTTTTTTGCGCTCCTCTTTTTTTTCTTTAGCTTCATCTTTTTTGGCATTTTTTTTAGTCGGAGAATGAGTTGGAGAAGAAGCGGCAGACGAGGGCGTCGTTCCGGTGGATTGGAAAAGCGGTTTGACATCCACATCTGAAATGTAACCGATCACGCCAGGTTTAATCCGAATTCTATAAAAGGCATTGTTGACTGTTTTCGAGGACACATCGAAAACTTTGCCGGCTGTGACCACGGCAATGACTTTGGAATCAAAATCGGGATCTTTGTAAATCTGAGCTTCAGGAACTTTGATTTCGGCTCGGTAAGCTGCTGTTTTTGCCTGAGCAAATGAAACGGAGCTCACCAAAAAAATGCAGAAGCCGGAAAAAATCTTCATTTCATCCTTAAGAGCCAGACTCGATAAAGTGCTTCCAAAACAATTCGCGAGGACATTTTGCTCTGACCGACCCGTCGATCTTCAAAAAGAATCGGAGATTCAACCCCGCGGCAGCCGGCTTTCATTGCTTTGTATTTCAATTCAATTTGAAAACTGTAGCCATTGGATTTGACTGTGGGAAGATTGATTTTTTTCAATGTCTCGGCTTTCCAGGCATTGAAGCCACCTGTCCAATCATTCAATGGAAAACCTAAAATCAACCGAGAGTAAATGCTCCCACCTCGCGAAATGATTTTTCGCATCAGCCCCCAGTTCAGAGTCGATCCACCAGCCACATATCTAGAACCAACGGCAAAATCAGCCGATTGCAGAGCCGTTAAGAGCGGCTTTAAATCCACGGGTCGATGAGAAAAATCAGCATCCATTTCAACCAAGGCCTCAAAGCCCTGAGAGAGTCCCCATTCAAAACCGGCAATGTAGGCTTTTCCCAAGCCCTCTTTGCCAGCTCGGGACAAAAGATGGAGCTTCGAGAATTTTTTTTTCAATTCTTCAACATAAGCTCCTGTGCCATCAGGTGAATTGTCATCAACCACGAGGATCTCAAGGCCGAGATTCTGAGCAAAGACAGATTCAACCAATGGCCCGATATTTTCTCTTTCATTGTAAGTGGGAACAATCACGAGAGTCTTCATAGACGCTTATTCACCAAATTTCCGATCGTCTGAGCTTTTTCTAAAAGCTCAGCTCTTTCTTTTGAAAGGGTCGGAAGCTGAAGAGGTGATGCCAACAAAGAGGCCGGATTGAATTTTCGCTGATCAAGATGCATTTTCACTTTTGCCACTGCCTTTGCTGTGTCTTTGAGATAGAGCACGGGATCAAATCCACAGTATTTGCAAGCAATCGTCAACCGCCAACGGATCTGCACAAAAGTTTCTGACACTGCCAAGAATGCGACAAAAAGAAGCAGTGCCCGCGGATCCGCTTCTTGAAACACGATGAACATAAAAGTGATGGCCCCTAAAGCAGAGCCAATGATGTCAGTGAAATCAATGTTGCGCTTGCTATAAACTTTCCGCTCGGATCGACAGAAAGCGCAGTAACACTCTTTACGCGATGAAAAAATAACACTCATGTTCTTATTATGACAAAAAAGAGGTCCAGTCGAAAAGGGTGGATTTGTGATTGCTGCTGCTTTTGTTATGATGAAAGGGTCAAACTCAAGGAGCTTAAGAATGAAACGACAAAAAGGATTTTTGTTTTCACTTCTTTTCTTTGCCTCTACTTTGGTCCAGGCGGCTGAATATGAAGAAGTCAGCTATGATGATCTGGTTAATCAGCTCAACAAGCGAAAAACTTCGGTTCAGCGCGGGAGCAATGACCCCTTGGATGACATCCAATTGCACGCTGGCTTTGGGCTGATCACTTCTGCCAATAATGTCAATACGGGTGGCGGAAGGGACACATTGAAATATCAAAATGGATTTCAAATGTCATTGGGCATAGATCTTTTTTCACCTTCGTGGACTTCCGAACTGGCTCTGCGAAATTTTGGTCAGGCCAAATCAGGCACCGAAACAAGATCACTGAGAGAATTTGATTTGAAATTTATGAATCGAAACCACCTGAGCGAAGGCGCTGGCTATCGCATCGGCGCTGGAATCGGCAATCGCTATTTGAAAATCGATGATGAATACAATGATGTTTCCATTGATGATAGCACTCCAATTGCTGTTTTCTTTGGCGGCCTTGATGCTTTTGTCAGCAAAAATCTGAGCTTGGGAATTGAAACAGGAATTCGAACATCAATGATCAACAGCACAGCTGATCGAAGCGCTCTTGATCTGACAATCCGACTGGATACCTATTTCTAATGGTTTGGGGATTTGCCGCTAGTCTCCTTTTGCTTTTGGCTTTCGGAATCCAAAACTGGAAGAGATCCCGGTTGACTGAGATTCAAGAACTCAAACCGAACTGCCTTTTGACTCAGAACCCTCTGGTTTTCATTTCCGGG
>JBGGMM010000082.1:0-4587 GCA_041288045.1 Pseudobdellovibrionaceae bacterium
CCAGAATCGAGATGTCAGATACTTTCATTCGAATATTCTGGCCTTTATCTGTGGATAAAATAACGTCTTGTTCATTACGAACTTTCTTCGTTCCAACCACATTTCCAACTTTATCCGTGGTTTTCTGAGTAATGATTCCAACGCCGCCCCGAGATTGAATTCGGTATTCACCAATTTCAGATCGCTTTCCGTAGCCGGACTCGGTGACCATCAAAAGCGTGTCTTTCGAATCTTTTTCGATGACTTCCATTCCAATCACGATGTCATTCTTGCCCAAAGTGATGCCTTTGACGCCACGAGCAGCGCGGCCCATAGGACGCACATCGCTTTCATTAAAGCGGATCGACATTCCTTCTTTAGTGGCAATGAAAATGTCGCTCTGACCATCTGAAATTTTTGTCTCCATCACGCTGTCATCCAAATCGGTCGTCAGCGCGATGATTCCAGCAGATCGTTGATTGGTGAAAGCATCCAGAGAGGTTTTCTTAATCACGCCCTTTTGAGTGAGCATGACCACGTATTTGTTTTCCGAAAACTCTTCAACCGGAAGAATCGCCTGAACTTTTTCGTTGTTTGTCAGCTGAACCACATTGGCAATCGCTTTGCCTTTCGAAGTGCGATTTCCCAATGGCAATCGATGCACTTTACACCAGTAAAGTCTTCCCTTGTCCGTGAAAACAAGCAGAGTGGTTTTCGTGCTCGCCATGAAAATGCCCGTGACGTAATCCTCTTCACGAGTTTCCATTCCTTTGAGGCCCTTACCACCGCGCTTCTGCAATCGATACTGGTCAATTGGGATTCGCTTCACATAACCCGTATTCGTCACAGTCACAATCATTTGCTCATCGGCAATCAGGTCTTCGTCTTCGATGTCGTCAGCAGAGCCGGTGATTTCAGTTTTGCGCTTATCTGCATATTTTTTTCGAATCTCTTCGAGCTCGCCAATGATGATCTTGTAAATTTCTTTCACGTCGGCAAGAACAAAATTGAGCCAATCGATTTGCTTTTGAAGTTCGACCAGCTCGGCTTCAATTTTATCTCTCTCGAGGCCTGTCAGACGCTGAAGACGCATTTCCAAAATGGCGTGCGCTTGCCGTTCAGAAAAAGAAAATTTCGCCATCAGGGCTTCGCGAGCCGAGTGGGCTTCTTTGCTGGCTTTGATGGTCGCAATCACAGCATCGATGTTGTCGAGTGCTTTTTTAAGACCTTCAAGTATATGCGCGCGCTCTTGTGCCTTTTTAAGTTCAAAGATACAGCGTTTTGTAACAACATCTCGCCGGTGATCCACAAATGCTTGAAGCATGCCCTTCAAATCAAAAGTGACCGGTTGATTTTTTGCATCCAGTGCCAACATGATAATCCCAAAGCTCACTTGCAGTTGGGTCATCTTGTAAAGTCGGTTCAGAACAACGCCGGCATTTTCATTTCGCTTCAAAATAACGACGATTCGCATTCCCTCGCGTGAGGACTCGTCACGAATATCAGAAATTCCTTCCAGTTGCTTATCTCGCACAAGATCCGCAATGCTTTCAATCAGCTTGGCCTTATTTACCTGGTAAGGGATCTCAGTGATGATGATCTCTTCGTGATCTTTGGCCTGGACGATTTCGGCCACGGCCTTCAATGTGATAATCCCTCTTCCCTTTTTGTAGGCTTGCAAAATTCCTTCGCGACCAGCGATTTGACCGGCCGATGGAAAATCAGGTCCTGGGATTCTTTCAATCAGTTCGTCGACAGAACAAGTTGGGTTGTGAATGAGGTGAATCGTTCCATCTAAAACTTCACCCAAATTGTGCGGAGGAATATTTGTTGCCATTCCGACTGCAATCCCAGCTGAACCATTGACAAGCAAATTTGGAAACTTTGCCGGGAGCACCAAAGGAACTTCCAATGAATCATCATAATTTGGACCAAAGGGAATTGTTTCTTTGTCGATATCTTCGAGAAGTTCTTCTGCAAGCCGAGTCATTCGGACTTCGGTGTAACGTTGCGCTGCTGGACTGTCTCCGTCGATGGAACCAAAGTTTCCTTGCCCATCCTCAAGCGGGTAGCGCAAAGAAAAATCCTGTGCCATGCGAACCATGGTTTCATAAACCGCAGAATCACCGTGTGGATGATATTTACCGATCACATCGCCGACCACGCGAGCCGATTTTTTATAAGGTTTATCGTGATTGTTGCCCATTTCATGTTGGGCAAAAAGAATGCGGCGATGAACGGGCTTCAATCCATCCCGTACATCTGGCAGCGCTCGGCCAACGATCACGCTCATTGAATACTGCAAATAGGCGTCGCGCATTTCTTTGTTGATATCGACGACGGTCACACCTTTTGGATTTTGATTTTGTTCCATTTAAACTTCCTGTTTCCTAGATATCCAGAGCTTTGACCATCAGGGCGTTGTCGTGAATAAATTTTCTTCGCGGCTCGACAAGTTCACCCATCAGCACCGAGAAAGTTTCATCTGCCGCAACAGCATCATCAACGCTCACCTGCAACAGGGCTCGATTTTCTGGATTGAGAGTTGTTTCCCACAATTGCTCCGGATTCATTTCACCCAATCCCTTGTAGCGTTGGATGTAATATCCTTTTTTCGTCGCTTCCATCACGTGTGCATAGAAGCTCGTGTAATCTTCAAATTCTTGTTCGGTCTTCTCAATTTGAACTGTGACCGGCAAGAGCGAGACAGATTGAATCTGTTTCCAGAAGTTGATGAGCTCTGTCCATTCTGGCGCTTTCAGCGTTTCAGCCGAAAGCCGGGTTTCCATTTTATCAGCATAGCGAGTGGTGTTGATCACGGCCACAGGCTTACCCTCTTCGGTTACCACTGAAGAGTTGATTTCTGTAACTCCAAGACCTGGGTTGTTTTTCACCCAAGCCTCCATATCCTTTGTCAAAGATTTCAGCGCACCTTCGTCTTGAAGGGCGGCCTGGTGATCAACCACTTTGCTGATGAGATAATACAAAACATCCGAATCATATTTCGCCGATGAAACTTTCAAAAGATGATTGAATTTTTGAATGTTCAAAATCATTTTTTTGACGTCGTCTTCAGCCAATTGCTTTTTCGCGGATGGAATTTTCACACCGCTCAAACCAAGGCCCAAAAGAAATTCCGTCAAAGCGGCATCGTCTTTCAAATAAACTTCCTGGTTTCCTTTTTTGGCTCGATAAAGAGGCGGTTGAGCAATGTAGATGTAGCCCTTTTCAAGCGCTGCCGGCATCTGACGATAGAAAAACGTCAGAAGCAGAGTTCGAATGTGGGATCCGTCGACATCCGCATCTGTCATGATGATGATTTTGTGATAGCGGATTTTATCAACGCTCACATTGTCTTTGCCAATCCCAGTTCCCAATGCCGAGATCATCATTTTGATTTCTTCATTGGAAAGCATTTTATCAAAACGAGCTTTTTCAACGTTGAGAATTTTACCTTTAAGCGGAAGCACAGCCTGCGTTCTTCGGTCTCGCGCCTGTTTTGCAGAGCCACCGGCAGAATCTCCCTCGACCAAGTAAAGCTCACAAAGTGCGGGATCTCTTTCTTGGCAATCAGCCATCTTTCCTGGCAGAGATCCGCCATCAAGTGCCGTCTTACGACGAGTGAGCTCTCGCGCTTTTCGAGCGGCTTCACGAGCTCTTGCGGCTTCAACAGATTTTCCAATCACGTTTTTAGCAACACCCGGATTGCGATCAAAAAAGTCCGCAAGCTTGTCATTCACGAGAGATTCAACGATCCCTTTGACTTCCGTGTTGCCCAGTTTGGTTTTGGTTTGGCCCTCAAATTGCGGCTCTCGCACTTTCACAGAAATGACCGCGGCCAAGCCTTCACGAATGTCTTCGCCTTCCAACGAAACCTTCAAGTCTTTCAAAAGATTTTTTTGTTGAGCATAGGCGTTCGTCGTTCGGGTGAGGGCGCCACGAAATCCAATCAGGTGAGTTCCGCCTTCATGCGTATTGATGTTGTTACAATAAGAAAAAATTGATTCGGAGTAAGAGTCATTCCACTGCAGAGCCACTTCGACTTCGACAGTTTCTTTTTCACCCTTGAAAAAAATCACATCGCCATGAAGTGATTTTTTGCTTTGATTCATGTAGCTGACGAATTCGGCAATTCCATTTGAATATTGAAATTCGTTTTTCTTGGCGTTTCTTTCGTCTTTGATCGAAATGTAAAGGCCGGCATTTAGAAATGCCAGCTCACGCAGTCGATTTGAGAGATAGTTGAAATCATAAATAACGGCTTCGTCTTTGAAAATTTCACGATCCGGTTTGAAGTTCACTTTGGTTCCGGTTTTATCCGAGTCACCAATTCGCTTGATGGGGCCTTCGGGAGCTCCCTTATGATAAACCTGTTCAAAAACCCCACCTTGACGGTGAACTTCGACTCGCACACGGGAAGAAAGAGCATTCACGACCGAAGCACCCACGCCATGCAGACCACCGGAGACTTTATAGCCGCCGCCTTCAAATTTTCCACCTGCGTGAAGAACAGTCATC
This sequence comes from Pseudobdellovibrionaceae bacterium, assembly GCA_041288045.1. Taxonomy (GTDB): domain Bacteria; phylum Bdellovibrionota; class Bdellovibrionia; order Bdellovibrionales; family Bdellovibrionaceae; genus 21-14-0-10-47-8. The sequence continues at coordinate 4,498 of JBGGMM010000082.1, forward strand.
ACGACTTCGAGAGTTGATTTTCCAGTTTTGTGCTGGTCGACGGGGATTCCGCGGCCGTCATCTTCGACTGTAACGGATTCATCGGCATTG
>JBGGMM010000083.1:0-12731 GCA_041288045.1 Pseudobdellovibrionaceae bacterium
TCTCTTTCTTTTTGCACTAAGATTTCTGTATTTGAGAGCAAGCTTTCATCAGATAATTTTTTTAGATTCATAATTCCTCCGAAACTGAAAGCACCATAGCATAGGTTTTAAAAAGTGAATTTTGCTTAAGCATTTAAACTAAGAAAGAAGACAAAAGAAGAAACACCAAGCTTCTTGCATGTGTGAATAAGATGATGACAGGGCGGCAATCTGTGCGGATAAAGAGCGATTACAGAATGTGAGAAAAACGAATTGCAGAAAAAGAATTCCTGCAAAAACACTGTCAAATAATTATTACTAAATAAAAAATATAATGCAGCGTTTTCTGAACGCCGCAAGTTTCCGCAGCCTAGAAATTGCCGCGACGTTTTCTGAACGCGCGGATTCTGCCAGTGTTGCGATGGGCTTGCAAAAAAATATTTTAAAATTCAAATATGAGTGACGCCAGCTTCCCGCTTTTATAGAAAAGCTAGCGTCACTGAATCAACTCATGCGAATTCGATTATTTCTCGAAGGGCATGGCTTCTAAAGTTTCGGGTCTTTCGTCTGCTGTTTCACCGCTGTGGTCGTCATCGATTTCACCGACGAAGAGGCGATCATCTCCTAAGAAGAAAATCTGAAAGAAATCGCCACCCGAACTGGGGAGATTCTCGATGCAGTTGAGGCCTGTGACGTCTTTTTCAATTCCGATTTGCCAATCCGTGAAGCCGCAGAGCTCTTCGGCATTGGCCGCAACTTGAGCTGCTGGAGTGTTCACTTTGGCTTTGATCGTCGTCAGAATCATGTCGATATTGTTATTGCCATTCGCTACGAAACTAGGAACGACATAAGTGAAGCTCGCTTTAGCATCGAAAGAGGCTGGATCCGAGCAATCGGTATCCGTGGGCAAATGCAACTGAGTGAAATAGTCAAATGTCGTTGCACCGATCGTCAGAGTGTCTTTGCGAAATCCCAAAGTTCCAATCGTCGTGCAGCGTTTGCTCCAAGTGCCCTGCAGATCTGCAAGATCAATCGGATCCTCGGCAGCCCCTCCTCCATCATCAGCGGGTGGTGGATTGTCGTTGCTGTTATTGTCATCGTCATCGTTATCATTGAATCCGCAGCCCACGAGAGCCAAAGTCAGAAACAAAGTGGTCGTCCATTTACATATTTTCATTGTGGTTTCTCCTTTCCATCAAATCGACCAAAGTCTAGCAACTCTGGTTTCAATGCCAAAAAAGGAGATCAGGAAGTGATAAGAGACATCTGCTCTCTGCGCCAATCTGCAGACACGCACGAGCACGAGCGACAGAGAAAATCACTCACGCAACTGTGTTCGCGGCACCATTTCTATAGATCCGGTAAAGAAGCTTCGAATGCCCTGTTCCAGCTCATCGCAGGTCTTGGCTTTGGTGGAAACAGAGATTAGAGAGTGGCCAAACACCAACCACACACTGGTGGTGCGAATATAAAATCGCACTTTGCGAAGAGCCAAGTCATCACCAAAAAACTGTCGCGAATGCGAAAGCAACTTGAGCAAACATTTGCCATACTCGGCCCCTTCTTCTTCGAAGGTCTGTGGCGCCCGAGGACGATTGCCATTTACCGAGACACCTAAATTTTTTTCTTCAGCCCCAAAAGGCAAAGAAAATCCCAATCGCTCCCCCACCTGCCAAAGCATCCAAGGTCTGGCGGCCAAAGCTCGACCGGCCATGGTCAGATCACAGCCAGTTTGCGAGAGCATCAAGAAAACATCATCAGCCGTTTGAATATCACCATTGCCAACCACCGGAAAATCAACCCGCTCACGCAGCCGACGAATCTGCTCCCAGTCGGCAACTCCGCGACGCTTTTGTGCCGCTGTTCGTGGATGCAGAGAAATCCAACTGGCACCCGCTTGGGAAAGACCGCGAACAAAATTCACCAAGTAATCGAAATCAGATTGAGTTCCGGCTCGAAGTTTCACCGACACTGGAACCGCCGAATGCCGAACCGTCATGCGAACCACATCGGCTGCATAATCGGGATCACCCATCAGCGCCACTCCATAGTTATGTTTCAAAGCTTTCTGAACCGGGCAGCCCATGTTGATGTCGATTCCTTCAGCACCCCAATCCGTCAGCTTGCGAACACTGCGAGAAATAAAGTGCTCATCATTGCCGAGGATCTGCGGCACCAGCCCTTGCTCCAAAGGTGATCTCATCGCTTCCGGAGTTTTGGATAAATCCTCATCCGGAACTCGTCGCGAATTGAGCATTTCAGTGGGCCAAATGGTGAAGGCCCCATCCGGAAGATAATCCCGAATCACCAATCGCAATGCCACATGAGTCAGCCCCACCATAGGCGCTAAACAAAGAGGAAAATTCACTTTCCCGTGAAGAATGGGGCGTTGCAGCTCAGGCTTGGTCATCGCATCCGATGTAGCATAGCTTTTGAATATTTGATAATCCTGAAAAAGAAAGAGGAAAAATGGCAGGGACAATCGGCTTTCTGGGCGGCGGACAACTGGCTCGAATGATGGCTTTAGAGGCTCATCTTTTGGGTTATGAGCCCCATGTTTATTCAACTTTAGAGAGCGATCCAGCAGCTCAAGTGACGGCCCATCATCACAAAGGAAACCTTCAGGATATCAATAGCTTACAGGCATTTGCTGAAAAAGTAGATCATCTGACTTTTGAATCTGAATTTGTTCCTTCCGAGATTCTTTCTGAACTTGAAAAAAAATTCTCAGACAAGATTTTTCCCAAACCCTCGATCATGCGCAAGCTGCAAATCCGAATCAGCCAAAAGCAGACTTTGCAAAAATTCAAAGTTCCCACAGCAGAATTTCTGGAAATTTCAAAGCCTGAAGATTTGCGAGCGGCCTGGCATCAATTGAAGGGCGCCTTTGTTCTAAAGACCAACTTTGGCGGCTATGATGGTTACGGAACTTTTTTTGCTAAAAAAGAATCTGATTTAAAGGCTTTGGAAGAAAAGCTCAAAGTCAGCTCACAAGGCTTCCTGGCAGAAAAATGGATTCCCTTCCGGCGCGAAGTGGCTGCCATTTTGGTGAGAAATTCCAAAGGTCAAACACTGGCACTGCCCTTGGTGCAAACTCAGCAGACCCAAGGCCGATGCGATTGGGTTCAGGGGCCGATCACACATCGCCGTTGGCCCGTTTTGCAAAAGCGGCTTTTTCAAATGATGAAATCCCTGGATTATGTGGGCGCACTGGGTGTGGAAATGTTTGATACCGGACCGGAGCTTTTGGTGAATGAGCTGGCCCCCCGAGTGCACAATTCTGGACATTATTCACAGGATGCTTTGGCAGAAAGTCAGTTTCTCTTGCACCTCAAGGCAGGTCTAGGACTTCCACTTTCCAAAGTTCAAAGCCTGAGCCCGCAGTTTGTGATGACCAATCTTTTGGGCGAAAGCAGCCAACCACTGATGGTGCCCAAAAACCTTTCGGGACATTTGCACCTTTATGGAAAACAAGAAAACCGTCCCGGTCGGAAAATGGGACATGTGAATTACCTGGGGCCGAAGGGTCCAGCTCTGCTCAAAAAAGCGCTCAAAGAAAGAAAGGGATTTCGCTTATGAAAGTGGCCATCATCATGGGAAGCACCACCGATTTGAAAGTCATGCAAGATGCAGCCACCAGCTTGAAAGAGTTTGGAATCCCCTATCACATTGAAATCATCTCGGCCCACCGGGATCCAGAAAAAATGGTGAAATTCGCAAAAACAGCTCGCGACAGGGGCTTTTCATTGATCATTGCTGGCGCCGGAGCTGCCGCCCATTTGCCAGGAATGGTGGCCTGCCTGACTCACCTGCCAGTGATTGGAGTTCCTATTCAAATCGGAAAAATGAAAGGCATTGATGCTCTTTTAAGTATTGCCCAAATGCCGAAGGGAATTCCAGTCGCCACTGTGGCTGTGGACAATGCCACCAATGCCGGGATCCTTGCCGCTCGGATTTTAGGCGTTTCTAATCCAAAAATAGAAAAGAAACTTTTGAAATTTCAAAAATCACAAATTTCAAAAGTGAAAAAAATGAATCAGGAATTGAAAAAGAAAAAGCTCACTCGTTGACGAGCTGAGGCTTCCAAGCGCGCACCAGTTGGAAAGTTCCAAATAAAACGCCAGTGTAAAAAAGGTCACCTAAAACTTGATTGCCTAAAAATGGCAGTGCCATCACAAAACAAGTTTTCAATCCATCGGCTGTGTGTGGATAAAGAGTGTCCAGGTACCACACACCCAAATTGGTCACTAGAAAAAAGAAAAGGCTCGCAGACAAGCTGCCAATCGCCAATGGGCCCCAAGAAGAATTTGATTTCAATTTCTGAGAGGCAAAAAAAGCAATCAGAGCCGTTGCTCCATACACCACCAGCATGGTGCCATGAAAACCAATCACCAAATCACTGAGCCAAAGAGCGGCCACAGGAGCTAAAACCGCGAGAGCTCTTGGTGAAATCACCGAACCACCCAGCAGCGCCAAAGCCGTGACAGCTGTGACATTGGGGGCATGAGGAATCCAACGACTGAGCGCTGCACCTAAAATCATTATAAGCACTGTTGTATTTCTCATAAAGCCTCCAAATTTCAAACGCGCCTCGAGTCTCGCGAAACTTGGGGCAATTGTCAATTTGACTTAAAATTAAGGGGTCATCTAAAATGAAGGCTATGGTAAAATCTTTCCTCATCCTCTGCCTGGGAGCCTCCCAAGCATTTGCGGCTCCGCTGTCTCTCACTCCTCAGGATGTGACTCAATTGGTTTTGAAACAAAGTCTCCGCGCCAAAGAGATTGGCCTTCAGTTGGAGCAAGTGCCTTTTGATTTGTCCCAAGCAGAAAGTCTCTTTGACTATAAATTCGCGGCCAGCTACGGACAGCAACAGACAAAATTTGAAAGCTCCACACAGACTTATTTTTTAGAGGACACAAGCTATCTTTCGAGCCTCTCACTGACAAAGCCCTTTATCACTGGAACCACTTTGGGAGTTGAATATTTGGGCACGACCACCAGCCCGGTTTACTCTTCTTCAGCGCCCAGTCCCGCCCAGGATTCGACCAACAGTTTGTGGGGTTTTAGCCTTGAGCAAGATCTTTGGCGAAATTCGTTTGGAACTGCCGACCGGGCCACGTTGAGAGCCGCCGAAAACAGCGTCAAAGCCGCCCGCTATACCAACATCAATGAACTGCAGGATCTGGTTCTGGGTGCCATTCGCAGCTACTGGGTGACATTTGTCGCTCAAGAAACTTTTAAAAATTCCGTCGACTCCCGAGATCGCTATGCCAAATTGGTAGCTTCTATCAAGCGCAAAGCTGGCTATGGCTATACGGGGCCAGGCGAGCTCTCACAGGCCCAGGCCGAACTGGAAGACCGAGAACAAAAAGTGAAATCAGATTCTGTCGCTTATCTCACTTCTTTGGATCAGCTGGTGACGCTTTTGCAATTGCCAGCCAAAACCGAAATTCAATTTAATTTTTCAGAGGACCTTCCACCGCCGCCGAAAAACGATCGACCTGATGTCGAGCAGCTTCGGCCCGTTCGAGCTTCGCAGCTCAATTTGCAAGCTTCAGAAGAGGCCCTGACCGCCAGCCAAAGTCTGGGTTACCCAGATGTGAGCTTGGTGGGCCGCTATTATGCTCAAGGATTGGATGAGTCTGCTGGTGAAGCCAATCGCGAAATGACTTCGGGTCAATTTCCTCGCTACTACGTGGGAGTGAAGCTGGAATATCAATTTGGCTCTAATTTTCTCGATGAGAGAACTTTGAACCGAAAGCTCTCTCGAGATCTGGCACAAACCCAATTGCAACGCCAAAAGATGGAATTGGAAGACAAAGGCCAAGACATTCAACGCCGTTTGCAAAGCACCTATGCCATCGCCCAATCCAGCAAAGTGCAAAGAGAATTGCGCGAAAAGGCTGCCCGCGAACTGGCTCGCAGCTATCAACAGGGCCGCACAGACATTGCGATTTTCATCGATGCTCTCAATAATTATTACACTTCAGCTGTGCAGTATAAAAGATCCATCGGCGATTACCAATTTGCCTTGAGCGAATGGTCGGCTTTTCAAGATCGCCTGGTGGTTGATTCCAAATCTGAGAATTGAAATTTTAAAGCAACAAACCGACACCTAAAAGCAATCCGTATTGCTGAGTGGTGCTGTCCGGTTCACGAATATCAGTTTGAACACCCGGTGTGGAATTGAACTCAAATGAGCTCTCGCCGATTTGCGAGTATTCATACCAAGGTGAAATCAAAAAGCGGTAGGCTGAATCTTTCCTTTGCAGGCGAAAGGGAACTTGCAGTTTGAATCCTGGCTTATTGCCAAGATCCAAAGTCGTGTCATCCCCATCGGTGACTGTTTCAGAAAAAATGACTTCGATTTTTCCATTGCTCATCAGCCGACTTGAAAAATCAAAGCCGATGTCCAGGGCATCACTCACTGGAACTTCAATCAAAAACCCCAGTGGAAAGTAGGTCCAAGTGTAAATCTCTCGGAAACCCGTTCCACCAGATAAAAACCGATCCCAATAACGGTAGCCAATGCCAGCGTAGAGGTAGAGAAATTCTTGAACTCGAAAATAAAAATCCGTTTCGATTCGATAAAAAATGTGATCATTGGTATGGGTCACCGGTACACCTTGCAAAGTGGTCCCATCGTAATTGCTTTGAACTTGACCAGAGTACTCAGCCTCGGCATTGAAAAAACTTTCATTCAACTGGGGAATGAAAATTCTGCCGCGCAAACTGGGAATAACAAATGTCCCTTTTTCTTCACTTTTTAAAGGGTATGGAACGTCTTCTTTGTAATCAAAGCTCGTGACGTTCAATCCACCGATCAATTCAAACCGCAAAGGAGCTTTGGGTTCCTCGGCCCACCCTTGAATTGAAAAAAATAAAATCAAAAAAACAAACAACCGGCTGTTCATTTGATCAGCCGGTTGTTGACAAGCTCTTGCACCACACTGGGATCTGCCAATGTGCTTGTGTCGCCTAACTGATCCGGATGATTCTCGGCCACTTTGCGCAGAATTCGTCGCATGATTTTTCCTGAACGGGTTTTGGGCAGGCCCGGAGCCCATTGCAACAGATCTGGCTTGGCAATTGGCGAGATCTCATTGGCGACAAACTGAATCAGTTCTTTCTTGAGCTCTTCTGACGGCGCCTCATGGGCCTTCAATGTCACATAGGCATAAATGCCCTGACCCTTGATCTCGTGCGGAAATCCCACCACAGCTGCTTCAGCCACTTTGGGATGGGCCACCAGAGCACTTTCAATTTCTGCTGTTCCTAACCGATGACCGGAAACATTCAAGACATCGTCCACTCGTCCCGTGATCCAGTAATAACCATCTTCGTCTCGCTTGCAGCCGTCACCAGTGAAGTAAGATCCTTTGTAAGCAGAAAAATAAGTTTCTTCAAAGCGCTTGTGATCACGAAAAACGGTTCGCATTTGTCCTGGCCAAGACTCTTTGAAAACCAAAATCCCCTCGCAAGCTCCGCTGAGCTCTTTCCCCTCAGGACTTAAAATCCTGGGCTGCATTCCAAAAAATGGAAGTGTTGCCGAACCCGGCTTCTGGGCGATGGCTCCTGGCAGAGGCGAAATCAGAATTCCTCCGGTTTCTGTCTGCCACCAAGTGTCCACGACAGGACATCTCTCTTCGCCGACCACACGGTAATACCAGAGCCAGGCTTCGGGATTGATGGGCTCCCCCACGCTCCCTAAAAGTCGCAAAGATTTTCGCGAAGTCTTTTTCACTGGCGCCTCCCCTTCCCGCATCAAAGCGCGAATAGCAGTGGGAGCCGTGTAGAAAATTGTGACTTTGTGTTTATCCACCACTTCCCAAAGCCTGGAAGTGCTCGGATAATGAGGCACACCTTCAAACATCAAAGTGGTCGCTGCGTTGGCCAGCGGCCCATAGACGATATAGCTATGACCGGTCACCCAGCCGACATCGGCAGTGCACCAGTAAATGTCATTGTCATGATAATCAAAGACGTACTGATGGGTCATGGAAGCATAAACCAAATACCCGCCTGTGGTGTGCAAAACTCCTTTTGGCTTTCCAGTGGAGCCAGAAGTGTAAAGAATAAACAGAGGATCTTCCGAATTCATTCGCTCTGGCTCACATTGAGCTGAGACTTTTTCTCTTTCCTCATGCCACCAAAGATCACGAGTGGAGTGAAAAGGGACTTGGTTTCCCGTTCTTTGAACCACTAAAACTTTTTGCACTGTTTTGGCTTTTTCTAACGCCGCATCGATATTTTTCTTCAGAGGCAAAGTCCGACCCGCTCGATGACCTTCATCCGCGGTGATCACAAAAGTCGACTCACAGTCGATGATTCGATCGGCAATGGAATCCGGAGAAAATCCGCCAAACACCACCGAGTGGATCGCTCCAATTCGCGCACAAGCCAGCATCGCATAGGCCGCTTCAGGGATCATGGGCATATAGATGGTCACACGATCGCCCTTTTTCACTCCATGTTTCTTCAAAACATTGGCCATTCGATTCACTTCTTCAGAAAGTTCCTGATAAGTGATTGTTCGGCTTTTCTCATCGGGACTGTCAGGCTCCCAGAGCAAAGCTGTTTTTTGTGAATGCTTGGCCAAATGGCGATCGATGCAGTTCACTGACACATTCAGTTCGCCACCCAAATACCATTTGATTTCAACCGGAGAATAAAAACTGACTTTTTTCACTTGATCCCATTTGCGAAACCAGTGAAGGCGCTCGGCTTGATCGGCCCAGAATTTGTCGGGATTTTCGATGGATTCTTGGTAAAGAGATTTGTATTTCTCTTCGTTGATCCAAGCTGTCTTTTGAAATTCAGGTTTGATTGGAATGATCATGGCCGGCACTCCTTTTGGAATGCCCATTCCAACTCTGCTTTGCAAGTGGGTCAAGACTTAGGGACGGAGGCGCCGGATCAAAACAGGTAGATCAAAGAGAGATCCAAAGCCATGCTGAGCTTGGTGGTCGTCGAAAAATCACTCTCTGTTTGAGTGGTTCTTAAATTGGCTGAAAGAGGATCGACCAATTGACGGAAATAAGCATGAAGGCCCAAGGCCAGACCGAAATGGTCGCCCAAGAAAAAGCGATTGCCAACAGAACCACCGGCCAAAGGCAGCTGCTTTGTTCCGTATTTCATCATCCCGGCTTCTACTCCCCACGTCAAAAGCGCTGGCATGACTTTGTGTTTAGAGACGCTCACTTTTCCATACATCATGCGTCTTTCATAAAAAGCGAGCCAGCCCGAGCTTGGGCCCTTCGCTTGTTCGAAATCCACAGCTCCATTCGGAGACGAAGACGAGGAATTGTAAAACTGTTTGGAGTAATCGGAAATTCCGCCGCCAAAAGCCATGTACTTCACACCGACACCGCTGGCTTCACTCCAACTGTAAGTGGCTTGGACTGCTAGATACTGATTTTTGTAAAAAGGTTCATCCAAAAGCCAGCCACCTTGAAGATCCGCTTGCCATCTTTTTTCGTAAGAGAGTTTTCGTGAAAGAACCGCTTTGGGAGTGTCAAGCCGAGGCGTCACCGCTTCCGTCGGAAGCTCCTCTTCAGCAAAAACCATTTCTTCGGCTCGAGCCACCGAAGTCGCGAGCAAGACCAGCATCACAAGAAAGGAAAAGCATCTGCTACTTGATTCCACGCATGTCATCCTTTCCCTTTTGCACTTCCGGGATGAAGTTTTCTCTCAGACGAATCAATTTTTTGAAATTGAAATCACTTTTCTGAAACAAGAATTCTGTTTCAGGTGTTTCCGCCGCCCCTTTGACCAACTCGTCGTCGAACTTCACATTGAATTTCTTGTACTGAGATGTGTCCACGGTCTGAAGATCGGATTCACTGAACTCGGCCCCTTCTTCAGCAAACGCCGGAAGACCGAGAGACAAAATAAAAAGCATGGTCAATAGTCGTTTATTCACAGCGATTGACTCCTACATATTGATAGTTACCGATTTCATCCCGCCAGTATTCGCCCTCAAAAGGCCAGAAGCGAAAACCGTTTTGCACGTAATAATCACGAGTGACATCTTTGTCGATCTGCTCAGTTTCTGGCTGGTTGGCGGCGATTTTTTTCTTCAGGGCCGTTCTTTGGCCATTGATGGTCTCATACTTCAAGAATTCAAACTGAGTGGCGAATTCGTTGAATTCTAACACTTTGGCAGCCAGCCGATCCCGGATGCCACCGCCCAAAAGTTTAGAGACCGATTTTTTACGTCCATCTAAAATCTGTTTTCCGTAAGAGTGAAGGCTGGTCTTGGCGTAGATCTTATCCAAGATTTTTTTCTCTTTGGCCAATTGATCGAGGTAAGTGACCGAAAGCCGTAAATCAGGCTCTTCCAACAAAGTTCTCATGACGAAGAAAGGAAGAATGGTTTCAATTTTGGTTTCGCCCTTGCTTCGGAGCTCGACCAGAGCTCGTCGTGTCTTGGCGATCTCAAGATAATAATCCGCTTCCGTGCGAGGAGAATTCAACCACTCCTGAATTTTTGCAAAGGCCGGATAGTAGTTGTCATCGAATGAACGGCTGATCGGCTCAATTTCATCGTAGTGACAGATGAAAAGCAGAATCGTTCCATGCAAAAGCAAGGATTCAGGATCATAGAAATTCTCATAAAATGGAGTGTGCAAAGTTCGCAGCGGGCTGAGAGCGGATCGAAACTGCCCTGAGCGGAACAAAGACCACGAAAGCTCCATCAAGCTCTGTCGATACAGGGGATGATCTTTAGGAATCTGGCGGTAAATTTCGGCGGCTTCTTTCCACTTTTTCCCTTGGTAGAAAGCTCGCGCTTGACCCATGATCGCCAAGCCCTTTTCCAAATCGGTGATGGGCTTGTTGTCCAATCTTTCCACCAATTTGATAAAGTTCGTAGCGGCAGGACCTGGCTGCTTGGCAATCAATTGTGAAAGCGCCAAATTGTAGATCAATGAATTTTCCGAGCGCTTGAATTCCAAAGCTTTTTCAAAATAGCTCTGTGCTTTGATTGTGTCGCCCTTTGAAAGAGCGGCTTCACCCAATCGGCCCAAGAAAACAGCTTTTGAAGTGTCCGAAAGCTCTTCAGGGCGAATGTGGTTCAAAGCGTAATTCAAAAGGCTGGGCTCGCCGAGCTCATCGGCAATGGCCACCAGGTAATCCAGGCCTTTTGCCTTTTCAACTCCTTCACCGGTTCTCACCAGATCAACAAAGGCAAAAGAAGCCACTTGTTTGAGATTCATCTTATAGAGACTGACTCCCAAATAAAATTTGGCTCGTCGCTTGAGTTTGATATCTGGAGATTTCCGCGAGATTCGAAAAAAGGAAACAGCCGCCTGTTTGTAATTTTGCGCTTGATAAAGCCTTTGGGCTGCGGCCCACTCTTTCGTTCCGGGAGCAGCAGCTGGTTTTGCTGGTGCTGTTTTGGCTGGAGCTTTTTTTGCCTGGGCAAAAACCGTGGAGGAGGCCAGTAATGTTGTCAGAATCAGAGCTGTGCATTTCATCTGCGTCCAACCTCCGGTACAAAGCGACCGTAACCAATTGTCAAAAAGATGGTGTTGGCGGATTGATTGTCTCCGTTGATTGTTTTTCCATTATAGAAAAACCAGCTGAGATCGGCGCGAATCGCCGAATTTTTCGAAATCGAAAAAATATCGCCAAGCCCAAAATAAAATGCTGTCGAAGTCGAAGTCGGATTGGTGGTGATTTGACCCACACCGATCGTTTGATAGAACTCAAAAGGTACAATCTTGCGATCTTCTAGCGCCATTTTTCCGTAGATACTGCTGAAATAGGCGTTCACTCCAAGGAAACTCTTTGGCGTCGTCAGATTGGCAACACCCAAATTTTGTTTGGACTCTAAATCCTTTTTTTCATTTGTATCTTCTGATGTTAGCAAAAAGCCAGTGGCTTCAAGCCCCCAAGTTTCATTGAAATGGTAGCCCGCTCGCAACTGACCGCCCATGGTGCGAAAGAAAGCATCATTCACTGCCAATGAAAACCCACCAAAGAACTGAAAGCGCTTTGTTTTTGGCATGTAAGTCTTTTGAATGATCACAGTGTCATCGAAGTGGCTGTCTTTTTTGAGATCGGTGAAATCCACCTTATTGCGTGGCTGCTTGACGGCGGCTGGAAGCTGAACTTTCGGTGCCCCTTCAGGAATATTTTTTTCAAGAACGCTTTCGACATCTTTGATTTCAGAGTCCTGATTGACCTGATAGTCATCATCAGAAGCCGAATCAATTTCGATTTCCTCGGCTCGAGAAAATGAAACCGTAAGTGTCACGAGGAGTGCAGTTAATGCAATCCGCTTTATGAAAATTCCCATGTCCCCCCGCTATTCCATCACAGTTGAATAGACAAAAGTTGTTGCAGGTCCGCTGAAACATTCCTTTGATCAACAGGTTAAACGCACTTATGCAGATCATCAAGTTCAGCATCCCAACAACCTGGACCTTGGTTCCTGGCTGTCGAACTCTTCTTCACTAGAGAACTTCAAAAACAGGACCAGGACAGACCTTCATCGCAACGACTGTAGTGAAACTGATTGTTGAGGTCTTAGATACTGTCTAGACGAAAGACAGTCCTTCACAGCTCAACAAAATGAAAAGCGAAGGAAGACCCTCACTAACCCAAAAACCTCTCCATTTTATTCACACCAAATGCTTGAATGGCAGCCCTTTGATTACAAGACTTGCAAAGAAGTCTCAAATTACTAGATTCATCCGATCCACCAAGAGCTTTCGGATGAATATGATCTATTTCCAGAGCATAAGTA
>JBGGMM010000084.1:0-16989 GCA_041288045.1 Pseudobdellovibrionaceae bacterium
CAAAGAGCTTAAATACTCAGAAGGCAGTGCTTGGCGAAGAATTTCTGCTATGAAAGTTTTAAAAGAAGTGCCAGAGATCAAAGATAAAATAGAATCCGGAAAACTAAATCTCACTCAGTTAAATATGGCAAGAACTCACTTTCGAGAGGTCAAAGCCTCAAAGGTAGAAAAGAAAGAGATCTTACTCACTCTTGAAAATCAAAGCACGAAAACCACAGAAAGACTCTTAGCTGAATGCAAACCAGAAGCGGTGATTCCAAGACCCCTCATTCAAGAAAAAGCTCTTAAAGGACAGAAGTTAGAAGTGACTTTGATTCTGGATGAAGAGCTTCAAAAGGAACTGGAAGAGATTCAAGTGCTTTTAGAAAAACCGCTTTCAAAGCTTGAGCTCTTAAAGCTCATGGGAAAATAGAAGCTTGAAAGCTTAAGAAAACAAGAACAAAAACGCAAAGCGCAACCGCTGCGAAGTCAAACTGCAGTAAAAACAAGATCTATTTCTAAACTGACAATTAGAGAACTCAAAATAAGAGATCAGCATCAATGTCAGTACCTGGATCCTGAAACAATGAAGCAATGCCAAGCTCAGTTTTACCTTCAAGCTGAGCACATTGTTCCTTTTGCCAAAGGTGGAACCCATGAGCTTAGCAATCTGGAGCTCTTGTGTCCGGCTCATAACAGGCTTCGAGCTGTTCAGCAGTTTGGAATCAAGAAGATGAAAAACTATCTGCCAGAGCTTGGGTCATGAATAAGAGATGAACATCGACCTGCTTTTGCGGCGGCAGATAGACACCGATTCAGTGGTTTTAGATATTGCATGGAATGTCTGAAAAAGAATTTGGGGTGACTGACGGGGATTGAACCCGCGACACCGGGAATCACAATCCCGTGCTCTACCAACTGAGCTACAGCCACCACAGGTAGGAACTTAAGGTTCACTGTTATAATCGCAAGCGCGAGGACCGGCAAGAGCTTTTCTTGCCGAGAAAATGCATAAAGTTTCCGCAGGCTTAGATGGGCTGGCGAAAGTCGCCAGTCAGGCTGTTAAAACATCTTCGCCCATGGGTCTCGCGCAATCCTGAAAGGCCTCTGGCATGTCTTCCATCAGCCATCATGGGCCAAGCCTTGCTATCCCTCCCCGGCTCGAGCACGCTTATTGGAATGGACTTCGGTAAAGTTCCCTCGCCTTGGCTTTCCAAGATTGATTTTAGTATTCCTTCACAGGATCCGCGGACCTGGTTGCAATTTCGTATGCATGGCGAGAAAGATGGCCTCCGTGTCGGCATTGGCTGCCCGGTGTGGGGAGTGAAAGATTGGCTGGGCTCTGTGTATCCCAAAACCGCCGATCCCAAAGACTTTCTGTTTCACTACTCCAGACAATTCAACTCCATCGAACTCAACACCACCCACTACCGAATCCCCGATCTGCCCACCATTCGCAAGTGGCGAGACACCGTCCCCGATGATTTCCGCTTCAATCCCAAATTTCCGCAAGAGCTCTCGCACCGCTACCCGCTCTCTCCGCAAGTGCCAGAATTCAAAGAATTTGTTCGCAGTATGATGGGCCTTGAGGACAAATTGGGAATCACTTTCTTGCAATTGCCCCCGCATTTCAATCCGGATCACTTGCGCGAGCTGCGAAATTTTCTTTTCGCATTGCCAGTGGATTTCCCAGTCGCTGTCGAAGTCAGGCACCCGGCTTTTTTTCACGAGCACATGCTGATCGATCCTCTGTACGACATCCTGGTGAAAGCCGGAGCCCACACTGTGATCACCGATGTGGCCGGACGCCGAGACGTGCTGCACACGTCACTGACCAGCCTCAAAGTCATGGTTCGCTTCATTGGCAATGATTTGCACCCCACCGATCAAACTCGAATCCAAGACTGGGTGAATCTGCTGCATCACTGGATTGAGCTCGGCTTGAAACAGGTCGAATTTTTCATTCATGAACCGGCCGATCGAAACGCCCCGCATTTGATTTCGCAATTCACGGATTTGATGAATGAAGAATGCAATCTCAGAATTCGAAAGTGGAAGCCTGAAAAAACAGCCGAACAGCTGATGCTTTTTAGTTAGTAATCACACATTCCAACCAAAGCCTTGGCAGAGCAGCGGCTCTGACTGGATGAGAGCTCCATTCGATCCGCCCATTCGCCATTGGCATTGCATCGCATGCGCACACAGACGGCACCCTTATCGGTTTGGCAGCTTTTCGCTGATTTCGAATTTTTCTCACAGACCCAAGCGCACTGGTTCAGCTCACCCAACGGCTTGGCGCAAATTTGACTGGAAAGCTTTTTCTTTTCGGAAGGCTTCTGCAGCGCCTTCAGTTTGGCCTCTTCTTTTTTCTGGAAGGATTTCATTTCAGCTTCCGGAATTTTTTGGACTTCGGAAAGCTTTCCCTTTGCGACTTTGCGACCTTTTAAGAGCACATCAAAACCCGGCTCACCGTTTTCAAGCACCCCTTGAAAAGAAGCCCTTTCTCCCATTTTCAAAACCACCGAAGCTTCATTTTCAAGTCCGCGAAAAGCTGTCTCTCCAGAAAACACCGACAGTTCAACCTGCGGAATTTTCGGATCGTAACTGAGAATGTAATCCCCGACCGGCAAAACGCTTTCATAAATCTGAGCTGAAATTTTCCTTTCACAATGGCTCTGACACAAATAACGGATTTTGCCTTTTATCAAGATCACCTCTTGGACCCCGCCGTCCTCCCAAGTGATGGCCGGCAAATTCACTTCGGTGTTGGGTTCGAGCAGCAAAGTCGCCTTTTCATGCAGCGCCAAGCGAAGCTCCCCCTTCTCACCGGTTCGCAGCCAAGCTTTGTCCTTCAGGCTCTGACCCACTTTGAGGGCTTTTTGCTTCTCTGAATACTGCGGAGATTTGGCTTTGATTTCAATTTGCGATTCGACTTGAAAGACCGACCCTTTGACTTCTTGCACCCGGGGATAGCGAATTTTACTTTTAGAAAAAGCCCAAGGCCCACTCAGAATAAAAGCCAGAACAACAAAAAGTTTCATTTTTGAATCCCCTTTTGTTTTTTCATTTGAATTTCCCAAAGCTTGGCCTGTCGGAGAAAAATCGAATAAGCCGCACTGACAGAAATCATAAAACCAGGAAGTCCGTCGAGAAAACCTTTTTTCAGAAAATAAGTCTCCATGAATTTCGTCCAAGGCTTCACGACGAGCCTCAAAAGATGAAATCTCTTTCCAGCTGCAAAATCTTTCTCTGCCAAAAGCCCCGAATAGCGATTGTTGGTTTCAACCTGCGCTGCCAAATTCTCAAACACATAATGGAAAATCGGATGATTCAATTTTTTCTCATGCGGGGCCACCACTCGTTCATGAATGGAAGCTTCGGGCCAATTGGAAAACCGGCGGTTGTAAAGTCGCAATTGATAGTCCGGATACCAGCCACCATGATCAATCCACTTTCCCAAATGAAAAGAGCGTCTGGGAATCTCATAGCCCGTTTTTTCAGCCAAAGAAGAAAATCCATTTTGAATTTCTGCTGCCAGCTCCGGCGACAGCGCTTCATCCGCATCCAAAGAAAGAATCCAATCCTCTTTGGCCTGCAAAGACCCCCAGCGCTTTTGCGCCCCAAATCCCAGCCATTCTTTTTGCAGGACCCGAGCTCCCAAAGAAGCTGCAATCTCACAAGTCCGATCTGCACTTCCGCTATCAATCACCAAAATCTCTGAGGCAAAAGGCACCGAGCGAATGCAACGCTCAATGTTGCGCTCTTCATTCAAAGTGATGATCATAAGTGAGAGGGGGTATTTCATCACTTTGACCATCTCAGGCTCGATTCTGACTTGTCAATAAGCCACAAGCTTTTTAACATTTGATGAATTTCAATATTGAGACATCCGGAGGATCTATGAACTGGAAATTTCCGCTTCTTTTCACCCTGACAATGGCCGCTTCCCAGGCTTGGGGCTTTATGACGACTCAAGAAAGCAATGACATCACTCCCAAAGGTCAATTCAAATTGGGCTTTGAACCACAAATGAGACTGAGCGATGGCGGCGGTGCCAATTTCAGCGGCTTTTTCGATCTGCCTGTCAATGAGGAAATGAGCGCTCGCGCCAATTTGGGGTCTGGCGAAACGGACTTCCATGCCGGCGGATCTTTCAAATGGGTTCCCATCCCGGACTATGGGAATCAGCCCTCATTGGGCGGCAAAGTGAGCTTGATTCATTGGCGAGAATCCAGTGACAGCTTCATGACCCTTCGTCTTGAACCCATTGTCAGTAAAAAATTTGAAAGCCAGAATGGAACTTTCATTCCCTACGGCGCCTTGCCTGTGATGTTTAACAGTGGCAATGACAATAACAAAACAGGGATCCAGGTCGTGGCTGGTTCCGAATACAGACACCCCCATGCAGACAACATGACCTTCGGAGCTGAACTGGGTCTGACTGCAAAAGATTCCTTTTCTTACATTTCTGGGTATGTGACAATTTATCTGGAAGACAATCGATAGGAATTTATGTTCAGCTTTTTCAAGGATGAAGGCCTCACTGTTGCCGACTATTACGTCGATCTCGGCACAGCCAATACTCTCATAGCTGCCAGAGGAAAAGGCGTGGTCGTCAATGAGCCCACGCTGATCGCTTACTCCGAAGTCAGCCCCGGCAAACGCAAAGTCGTCGCCGTCGGCCTAGACGCTCGAGACAAAGTCACCAAAACCCCCGGCAATCTCACAGCTCTAAGACCTTTGAAAGACGGAGTCATTGCCGATTACGACACCACGGAAACCATGCTCAAATATTTTTTCAATCGTCCCGGGATGAAGGGGCTTTTCAACAAACCCCGAATCGTCATTTCACTCCCCTACGGAGTGACCGAAGTTGAAAAAAGAGCTGCCATCGATGCCGGCAAAGCGGCGGGTGCCCGGGAAGTTTACTTGATCGATGAACCCATGGCCGCAGCGATTGGCGCAGGCCTGCCAGTGAAAGAAGCCAAAGGCTCCATGATCATTGACATCGGTGGTGGTACGACCGAAGTCGCAGTGATCGCTCTGGCTGACATTGTCTACTGCCAAGCCGTGCGCATTGGTGGACATAAATTTGATGAATCCATCATCAACGCCATGAAAAAGAAAAAAACACTGATCATCAACGAAACCACAGCCGAAAATCTGAAAGTCAGCATCGGCACCGCTTGCCCGAAAAAGGATATCAAATCCATGTCCGTCACAGGCCGAGATTTTCATTCAGGCCTGATGAAAACAATGGAAGTCTCTTCAGAGGACGTCGGCAACGCCATGGACGACGACATTCAACACATCATCAATGCCATTCATTTGGCTTTGGAACAAACCCCGCCCGAACTGGTGTCTGATATCATTGAATCCGGAATTGTGCTGGCTGGTGGTGGCGCTTTGATTCGCGATATCGATATTCGAATTCAAAACGAAGTGCGCTTGCCAGTGCGAATTGCCCATGAGCCTTTAACCACCATCGCTCGCGGTGGCGAAAAAGTACTGGAAGACCCAGCTTTGCTTGAAAAAATCCAACTGCAAGTTTAATTCTTAAAATGCTTTTCCAAGCGCAAAATCTTTTTTAAGCAGAGCCAGAAGTTCTTTCGCTTTGGGACCAACAACGCCGCCCGAAATCTTCTGCTCTTCAAACTGCACCACGGGCAATACATCTAATGTGGTTCCAATCATGAAGACCTCTTGGGCTTTCAATAAATCCGCTTCGCTGAAATTTCTTTGCTCCACCGAATATCCCGCTGCTTTCGCTAGCTCAAACACCCGAACCATGGTGGTGCCACGAAGAATATTGTCAAAATGCGGATGCACCAAAATCCCCTTTTCATCGACAATCGCGATGTTTTCTGTGGAACTTTCAGCGACAAAATTTTTCGCATCAAAGCCAATGGTGAAATCCAATCCTCGGTCGACGGCTTCTTTTTTCATCATGACGTTCGGAAGATAGTTGCAGGATTTCACTTGCGCCATCCAGGACTCTTTCACTGGAATGCGGCTTTTGCCAATTTTCACTCCCTGCAAATAAGCTTCCGCTTTCGGAGTGCGCAGGTCAGTGATGGCCACATACATTTGGCTGGCCACAGAGTCATAGGGATTGGTGGTAAATCCCCCTGGACCTCGGGAAACAAAAAGCCGAATCAGAGCTTGAGGTTGCTTTGCCACTTTCAAAGTCTGGAAGATCAAATCTTCGATTTGCGAAAGAGAGAAAGGCAGTGTGATCCCAATGCGAGAAGCTGAAATTTCAAGCCTTTTTAAATGGGGCTCCAACAAAAAAACTTTAGCATCCACGGCCTTCAGAGCTTCAAAGACGGCATCCCCCCGATGTACCATATGATCATCCATGGGCACGATCATCAAAGCGGGATCCAAGGTGATCCCACCTAGCCATGTTGAGAAGAAAGCATGATATTGAGTCCAGAATGGATTTTTCTGAGCTTTTAGTTTTTGCATCACGGCTTCAGAGTCTAGGATGGGAATATTCATTTGCGCCTCTCTCGGAGAATTTGAAACAATCCTCTTATCCAGTCTAAATGAAGGAGCCTTTCATGAGAAAGAGTTTTTACCCTTTAATCGCCCTCACAGTTTTCTCTCTTGGCTGTTCTGTGAAGACCGTTCAACGCGAACCCAATGCGGCCGATCCGAATCTCTCCACTCCACCGACTCCAGCACCTGCGAAAGTGGAAACAATCCCCCAGCCTGTTCCAATGGTAGAGCCACTTCCCGCAACTGCTGCCGCTGAAGAAGAACCAACTCCGGCACCGACTCCACAAGCTCATCATCCTGAAGCGAAAGGCGTCCCAGCAGAGAAAGCTTTGGGATGGTTGAAAAACGGTAACACTCGCTTTCAAAAAATGTCGCTTCGAAAAGACGGCCAATCGCCCAAAGATGTGAAGCGCCTTTCGTCAGGACAAACTCCCCACAGCATTGTTCTTTCTTGCAGTGACAGCCGCGTTCCTCCTGAACTTGTTTTTGATCAAAAATTAGGGGAAATTTTCGTGGTTCGAAATGCCGGCGAAATCCCCGACACAGCTTCCATTGCCAGTATTGAATATGCTGTGGAGCATTTAGGCGCCCAGCTTCTTGTCGTGATGGGTCATACCTCTTGTGGAGCTGTGAAAGCGGCTCTTTCCACCATGGATGGCAGCGATGCAGGCAGCCCTTCACTGAATGCTTTGGTCCAAGACATTCATCCACGCCTCAGTGAATTCAAAGGCCGTGCGCCGGCTTCAGCTTCCGCAAATGTGGAAACAGAATCTTGGGCCAATGCCGATGGCGTGGTTCGGGATCTGCTGAAACGCTCGCCTTTGATTCGCGCCAAAGTGGCTTCTGGTGAGCTGAAAATCCAAAGCGCGCTCTATCATTTGGACAATGGAAAAGTTGATTTTGACCACGAATAATTGATACTCTCACGCGCATGCGAAAGATCCTTCTGACATGCGCTCTTCCCTATGCCAATGGTCCCCTTCACCTGGGGCATATGTTTGAACATTTATATGCGGATTTCTGGGTGCGATTTCAAAAAATGCGCGGCCACGAAGTCCTGTTTATTTGTGCCGATGACACCCATGGAACTCCGATTATGGTGGAGGCCCGAAAGCGCGGGATCACGCCGGAGCAATTGATTGATCTGGCCTGGAAAGACCACGTCAAGGATTTCAAGGCCTTTCAAATTGAGCACACTCACTACTCGTCAACAAACTCCAAGGCCAACAAAGAGCTCTGCGAACATTTCTTTCAGAAAATGAAAGAGAAAAATCACCTGGGCTCTCGAACCATTCAGCAGCTTTACTGCGAACATGACAAAATGTTTCTCCCCGATCGCTTCGTCAAAGGTGAATGCCCCAAGTGTGGAACCAAAGATCAGTACGGGGATTCCTGCGATGTCTGCGGATCGACTTACACCCCGGCGGATTTAAAAAATTCTTACTGCGCTGTTTGTGGCACAAAACCAGTTGAAAAACCCTCTGAACAAATCATGTTTAAGCTCGAGGACTTCAGAGATTACTTGAAGTCTTGGCTGCCCACTCACACCACCAAAGAAATCGGCAATAAAATGCTCGAATGGTTCAATGAACCATTGAGGGATTGGGACATTTCTAGAAATGCGCCTTACTTTGGTTTTCAAATCCCCGGCTATCCTGACAAGTACTTTTATGTCTGGGTGGACGCCCCCATGGGCTACGTCTCTTCAAGCAAAGAGTACTGCGACAAAGCCGGGCTTTCTTTTGATGAATACTGGAAATCCGATCGAACCGAAGTCTACCATTTGATTGGCAAAGACATCGTTTACTTTCACACACTTTTTTGGCCAGCTCTATTAAAAGCGGCTGATTTCCGAACGCCGACGGCGGTTTGGGTGCATGGTCATGTGATGGTCAATGGCGAGAGAATGAGCAAATCCCGCGGGACCTTTCTTTCTGCCGGGGCTTACCTGAATTTCTTGGATCCGATGTATCTGCGCTATTATTTTGCCAGCAAATTCTCAAATGGGGTTGATGATTTGGATTTCAATCTTGAGGATTTCACGCAAAGAACCAATTCCGACCTCATTGGTAAAATTACCAATCTAGCCTCGCGTGGAGCACAAATGCTCAACACGAAAATGGATGGTGTGATCAGCGAACCGGATGCTGATGGCCTGGCTCTTTTACAAAAAGCTCAAGCCAAAGCCGATGAAATTGCCAAAGCTTATGAAAATCGAGAGTTCGTCAAAGCGATCAACGAAATCCGCTCATTGGCTGATGAGGCCAATCGTTATTTCGATGAAAGAGCTCCTTGGAAGACTTTGGAAACTGATCCCATCGCCACAAAAATGGTTCTCAGCACCACGTTGAATCTTTTCCGATTGTTGGCGATTTATTTAAAGCCCGTGCTACCGCTTTACACTGAAAAAGTAGAAAAGCTTTTGAATGAGAAAGCTTACACTTGGGATTCAGTGAAAACATTTTTGAAAAATCATAAAATCAATGCCTATGAGCATCTTGCGACCCGCATTGATCCTGTGAAAGTGAAGGCCATGATGGAAGCCAACAAAAAAGAACTCGAAGAAAAAGCAGCTCGCGACGCCAAAGCTGGATTTGTCAAAGGCCCTGCTGCCACAGCGTCGACCGCAACAGCCGCTCCAGCCGTAGATCGCAATTCAGAGCGGCCGGCCGAAATTTCAATTGATGATTTTGGCAAATTGGATCTTCGAGTTGCTGAGATTTTGGAAGCTGAAGAAATCAAAGAAGCCGACAAATTGCTTCGCCTCAAAGTCAGCCTTGGCTCTTTGGGCGAAAGACAGATCATTGCCGGCATCAAATCCGCTTACAAACCTGAGCAACTCAAAGGCCGCAAGGTTTTGGTTGTTGCCAATCTAGCCCCTCGAAAAATGAAATTTGGCATGAGCGAGGGAATGGTGCTCGCAGCTGGGGCTGGGGGCTCTGAACTTTTCGTCCTTTCTCCCGATGAGGGAGCCAAAGCCGGCGACAAAGTGAAATAATCCTATGCTCTCGGCAGAAGATCTTTCCATTCTTAAATCCTGCTATGAACTCATGCGGGAAATGGAAAAATCTTTTCAACAGGGCCCCTTCTCTGAAAAAGACCTGCATCAACTGGCGGGGCTTTTGCGCAGTTTTTCGCTCTCGGATCAAGTCGAACTCGGAAAGCTCTCATTGATCCCTGAGCATTTGCACCCGCAGATGTCACTGCGGCATTTTCTGAATTTCCTGGTGCCAGTAGAAAGGCTTTTGGGACGCAATCTATCTGATGATTCGTTTCTGGTGACAAGCCAAGATCGCAAATCTTCTGTTACGGAAAAAATTCCGCTTTATTTTGTGCTTGAGAATATTCGCTCGGCTTTTAACGTCGGATCCATCTTTCGCCTGGCCGATTGTTTGGCAGTTGAAGAAATTTTTCTCTGTGGTTACACTCCCACGCCCGAGCAAGAAGCTTTGCAAAAAACTTCTTTGGGAACTTCGGAAAAAACAAAATGGAGTCATCGGGACAACCTCAGTGAAGCTCTGAAGGAACTTCAAAAAAGGAAAGTTCAGCTGGTGGCATTGGAAACTGCCGAAAATTCGACTTCGCTTTTTGACTTTCGCCTTCAAGGCCCCACCGCCTTTGTGGTTGGCAATGAGCGTTTTGGGCTCGAGGCCTCAGCACTCCAGCAATGTGATTTGGTTCTTTCGATTCCTACATTCGGATCAAAAAATTCTTTGAATGTCTCAAATGCTCTTTCCATTGCCGCTTACGAATGGAGACGGCAGTGGAAATAAAACCCATCGCTTTTTTTAAAACCCGAAAAAAACAGAGCTATGAGGCCGCTCGCCAGGGCTCTTGCGATACTTCGGATGAAATTGGTGAACTGCATTTTCTCTCTCAACAGCAGTTTGACCAAGCTTTGGAGGGGATCGAAGGCTTTTCCCATCTTTGGCTGATCTATCAGTTTCATCAAAATACCAACTGGAAACCCAAAGTTCTTCCCCCTCGAGGTAGCGATAAAAAAGTCGGTGTTTTTGCGACTCGCTCCCCTTACCGCCCTAATGGTTTGGGTCTTTCGTGCGTCGAGCTTGTGGAAAGGTCAGGACTTATTCTCAAAGTGAAAAATTTTGATCTTTTGGATGAAACACCGATTTTTGATGTGAAGCCTTATCTCAGTTATGCGGACTCGTTTCCCTCAGCCCGAATGGGTTGGCTGGAAGCGATTGAGAAACAAAAATTTGAAGTGAAGTTTTCCGACGCCGCCAAAGAGCAGTTGGAATTTCTCAAATCCCAAGGGCTGCTGGAGCTTGAAAATTTTCTGGTTCAGCAGCTGAGCTTTGAACCTTTGAATTCAAAGAAAAAGCGAGTGCAAATTCTGTCGGACCAAGAAGCCGTTCTGGCTTACCGCACTTGGCGAGCACAATTTCAAATTCAAGAAACCCAAATTGAAATTCAAAATCTCTTTTCAGGTTATTCCCAGCAAGACCTCAATCAACTCGAGGACACTTATCAGGACAAAGCCTTGCATCGCCTTTTTCAATCTCAATTTTTTATTGAATAGAATTTTCTGGGGAAATCCGAGTCATTCCCCAAATGTTTTTTAAGACTGCTTCTTTAGGAACCCACACCTGACCGCCATCACACTCGAGCGAGGGATGGTACCAAGGCTGACCGTTGCGGGTCCGAGTGCACGAGTGCGAGCCATAAGTGTCACGAACCAGATACTGACACTCACCTTTTTGAGTTCTCGAGCCAATCACCAACATCGAATGGCGCATACAATCTTTGGCAAAATGTCGGGGCTTTGAACCCTTCGACCCGTCATAATCCGGAGTGCGAAGAACTTGGGAGCAAACTGAAACTTCAATCGGCTGAGATTTCTGCAAAGTCTCCATGATGATTTTATCTTTTTCTTCAACGGGAGTTCCTTTGCGTTCCGTATCGATGCGCTCGATTTGAAATGCCGGATCCTGTTTCACTTTGCCCTGACACTTTCCCTGAAACAAAGTGCGAAGGAACAGAACGAAAGTTTTTTCTTTCAAAGCTTTGACTGAAATATCAGCAAGTAACGTTGAGTCTTTGATGAAACCCAAACTCTGAAGCAGAGTTTCGAGCTTGAGAACGGCATCTTTTTCTTCTGTGTTTTTACCAGCGGATTGATAAAATTCTTTCACCATTTGGTGGAAGCGAATGATTTCCTCGGTGGGCTGATCCCCAAACAGATCGGCCTGTGAGCAGACACCATCGATTTTAATTGTCTCAAGTGCTTTGTCAGGCTCGCCAAATTGCACATCTGAATTTTCATCTTTTTTGTAAGAAGAAGAATAATTGACTGCCAACCACCAAGGGCTTGTTCTCTCATTTTGCAGCTGTTCCTGCTGGGCCCTTGAAGCTCGGTAAGTATCCAAAAGCTGAGCTGCCGTCGCCGCATAACAGATGTTCATATCTGTTCCTGCCGAGGCATTGGCTTGATCAAATACGGGATAAGACGAAAGCGATCCAGCCTTGTCCAAACGAATTTCAGGACAAGCTAGAGCAGTGGCCTGCCCCGCTAAGAGTGCTATAAAAATAAACAGAATTTTCACTGATCTCCAGTGTAGCAAAAGAAGTTGCTTTTTTTCAAAGTGATTCCAGTCCAGGTGGAGGCTGTTTTCTGACAAATCCCTCAACCCGTCTTAGCGGGGACTGGAAAACTCTCAGGCTGCGCCTGGATTGGATCCACTTCTTCATCCAAGAGATTTTCAGAGTTCCGAACCTTGTAAAAGTAAACTCCCGCCACTAGACAGCGAAGCACAGCTCCTGAAACGAAAATCACCGCATAGGAGAAAAAGCTGGCGTTAAAGAATTTCAGCACCTGGCCTGCAGCCAGGGAGCCCAGGATCACGGCTCCAGCATTAAAAAAGTTATAGACCGTCAAGATCAGGATTTTTTGTTTCGGCTTGATTTGATTGAAAAAGGTCACGGTCAACGCCACTTCAAAAAGTCCCCAGAAAGCGCCACTGATCGCCTGCAAGGTCATAACGAAATAAAGATCCTGACTGAGCGGCCAAAGCGCTGGGATCGGGGCGATTCCCAAAGCTCCCCAGTAAAACACCCTTTTCACTCCGTACTTTTTCATCAGCTTTCCGGCAAAGGGCATGACTAAAATTTTTGCCACTAGCAAAGAAGCAATACTGAGCATGTAACCGTTGTAATCCAAATGCAGCTTTTCCAGAAAATACGGAGTCACAAAGGGAGCTGATATATAAACCATGACATTGAACAAAAATAAAAATCCAAAAAAGCGCCGGTAAGATGGTTTTTTCCAAAGCGCAAAAATTTCGCTCACATCGGGTCGGTGATCCGGAGTGGATTTCCATTCTCTTTTCAAGGACAGAAAGTAACTGGAAGACAAACGACAGACAAAAGCGATGAGGAACAAAGTGGAAAAAACAGATGTAAAGGGACCCACTTGCAATTTGAGATGCAGGGCCAATCCCCCGCCCACAAGCCCAATAAGAACTCCCACTTGACCGATCTTATGGCGAAGGGCAAAGAAATTTTCCGCTTCGTCTTTGGGGACCAATTGATTCATCCAGTAATTCCACATCGGGGCCGAAGCAAAGCTAGCTCCCCAATAAATGGCAGCAATCAAAAAGAGCCACAGAAAATGATTTGTTGGAAATAACGAAAAATAAAAAAGCGGAACAAAAGTCAAAGCTTGCAAATACCCTGTTCCGACCACCCATTTTTTCACTGATCCCACATGATAAAGTGCCCAGGGCGAAATCATTTGAATCAAAGCTCCACTCATCAGCGGAACAGTGGCAAACAAACCGGTGAGCCACTCAGACATCCCCACGGAAAGAGCATAAGCCGGAAGGTAAGATTCACCGGCACCAACCATCAAACTAAAAAAGAAAACATCCCACAGAGCGTATCTGAGGGACTTGCGGCAAACTGGCATAACTATTAAATCTTTCTGGAAACTGAGTCTTTGCAGGGTTGCGAGAGTTTGGCCTTGTGATTTTTCAGGCATTTCAGAATCGCCTTCTGGCCCGGCTTCACTTTGGCGCAGAATTTTTGCACATCATCCGCACAAGCTTCTCGGCCTTGTTTGAAACGAGTCTTCATCTCCTGTCCGAAAGCTTTGCATTCGACAGAAAGTTTCGATTCATTTTGCTTCAAACATTTCATGATGGCCCCACCGGGCCCCAGGCCAGAGCAAAACTTTTGAATGTCAGATTTGCAAGGATTCTCGGCAGCAAAAGAAGAATTCAAAAACAGAAGTGTCACTGTGAAAGTCATCCATGACTTCATAAAATCCCCTTGAAACACGCAGGTGGCGTCTCTCTTTATATCATCGCGTGTGTTGCCCAAACTAACAAGAGAGGGCCAGGGTCCGTCAGCGATTTTTTTTCCAGATTGCAAGCTTACAAACCCCTGACTTCACCCTTGCCTGATGGACCTGGACTTTACTAAGGTCGGGACTTTTTTCTGAGGAACCTGCTCTGCCCGAATTTCCGATTCATTTAAGTTTTCTGGAAACTCGCCAAAGGCGAGCCCCGAAGGGGTGAGGCCACGGACATGGATGTTCACGATCAAGCGAAGACCAGAGCTCTGCACATCACTTTAGGAAATGACTTCGCGGTGACCCCTCATCCACGATGTTGTCCGTTGGTATAGCGTGCCGACGGTCAACATCGTGGATGGAGGTCTCAAGCACAGCGGTGCCGATGATAAACGTGAGTGTGTCCGTCCATGCGAAGGCTTCCAGACGACCATCGTGGTCGTCTGGCAAGTGAATCAAAGGCAGATCGTTTTTGAATTTCTGTTTATTTTATGATGCGAATCTTTACTCTCATTACCGTCTGCCTATGAGCAGACGATAATGAGAGTGCTTGAACTAAACTATCGGTCGCGGCGTTCAATAAACGGAGCTCGAGAGCTCCGTTTCGATTTCAAAATTTCGCGAGCATCCCGCAATTAGCGCAAGGCAATTAACTGTGCGATCAACAGCGACACGACTGACATGACCTTGATCAAAATTGCAATTCCGGGACCTGAGGTGTCTTTGAAGGGATCGCCGACTGTGTCGCCGACAACTGCGGCTTTGTGGGCATCACTGCCCTTCGGGTGTCCTGGCAGGCCACCTTTTTCGATGAATTTTTTGGCATTGTCCCAAGCTCCACCGGCATTGGCCATGAACAGAGACATTGTTGCACCGACGGCTAGAGCTCCTGCTAGAAGACCTGCTAAGGCTTGTGGGCCCAAAACAAATCCGACGAACACGGGAGCTAAAATGGCAATCATTCCAGGCAGAATCATTTCATACAGAGCTGCAGTTGTGGCGATATCCACAATTTTTGCTGGCTGAGGCTCTGCTTTGCCTTGAAGAAGGCCTGGAATTTCTTTGAACTGACGAGCAATTTCTTTGACGATTTTGCCAGCCGCGCGACCCACTGCTGTCATGGTGGTTGAACCCACTAAGAATGGCAGAATAGAGCCCAAAAGAATTCCAATCAGAACTCCGCTCGAAGTCAGCTCCAAAGACATGACCGCCTGACCAGCACTTTCCCGGATGTGATTGACTTCCATATTGAAGGCCGAAAACAAAGCGAGAACTGTCAAAATCGCAGAACCAATTGCAAAACCTTTTCCGATGGCTGC
Source organism: Pseudobdellovibrionaceae bacterium (assembly GCA_041288045.1). Classification (GTDB taxonomy): domain Bacteria; phylum Bdellovibrionota; class Bdellovibrionia; order Bdellovibrionales; family Bdellovibrionaceae; genus 21-14-0-10-47-8. The sequence continues at coordinate 15,109 of JBGGMM010000084.1, forward strand.
TGTTGTGTTTCCAACTGCATCGAGCTCATCAGTGATGCTGCGAACTTCTTTGCCCAGTCCGCTCATCTCAGAAATTCCACCGGCATTGTCAGCAATCGGACCGTAAGCATCCACTGTCATCACCACAGCAGTACCCGCGAGCATTCCGACAGCCGAAAGTGCGATTCCATAAAGACCCAAAGCTCGGTCGGCGATGTAAGCTGCCACGACAACAATCACCATTGGAATGGCTGTTGATTCCATACCTACTGCCAAGCCTCGAATCACGCCAGTGGCAGGCCCGGTCAAATTGGCTTCAGCTACAGTGCGAATGGGCTTTGCAGCTGTGTAATATTCAGTGATCAATCCAATCAAAGCTCCACCGAAAGCGCCTGCTGCCAAAGCCACAGTGACGTTTTGAGAGATGTCCCACATCGGCATCAAAAGCGCTGAAGCTGCAGTCAAAATCACCGGCGGAATGATCAAGCTTGTGCGCAAAACAGTTGCTGGTTTTGAATTTGAAAAAAGTCGAGCGGCAAAAATCACCACAATTGAAATTGCCAAACCCAAAGCGGAAAGCACCAAGGGCAGAACTGTTGCTGCTGTTCGGTGTTCATTCACGTCTCCGGCTGAAACCAGCTGAACCATTTTATCGGCAGGCAAAGTCAAAGCAATCGCCATCGCAGAGACAATCGCAGCCACCATGGATTCATAAATATCAGCACCCATTCCGGCCACATCACCGACGTTGTCACCGACGTTATCGGCGATCACTCCTGGATTTCGTGGATCGTCTTCAGGAATTCCTTCGACAACCTTGCCAGCAATATCAGCTCCGACGTCAGCCGCTTTTGTGTAAATGCCGCCACCGATACGAGCAAAAAGAGCAATCGAACTGGCACCCACGGCAAAAGAGTGAAGCACAGTCCCGACTCCGTCAGTGCCAGCATAAATCCAGTAAAGAGCGCCCAGACCCGCAAGTCCCAGCCCAGCAACAGCAAGCCCCATCACAGCGCCACCATCCAAGGCCACTAAAAGAGCTTTGGCTTTTGAACCGGTGCTCGCCGCTTGAGTGGTTCGCACGTTGGCGTAAGTGGCCGCTTTCATCCCGAAGAATCCAGCCAGCAAACTGAGGAAGGCACCGAGTACGAAGCACGCAGCCGCGACCCAACCAAGGGCGAGACCCAAAGCAATGCCAACAACCAAAGCGTAAACAGCTAGAACTTTGTATTCACGCACCAGAAAAGCCATCGCTCCTTCACGAATATAACCAGCAATGCGATTCATCGTTTCATTGCCTTCAGGCTGAGCTTTCACGCGAAAGTAAAAGAACAGGGCCACGACCAAGCCGACAGCACCGGCGATCACTGGCGAGATCAAATAACTCATTGCACTCATGATGGTTTCCTTTTCTGCGGTTAATGACTGCGCTTTGAAAGAATCAGGTATCGCGTAAGTCCCGGTTTTCTGTCAATCAAAGGCCCATGAACTGGGTGAATTTGCTGAATCTTTAAGCATCATGGCACCAACCTGGCCGCAAAGCGCGAATAGCTCTGGTTCCACTTCACAGACCGCTTACCACTTTGAAGTCAACGGTTGCTCGACTGGCATTCACTTCATTGGAGCTTCTGAACCCAATGTCATGTATCGAATGCTCTGCCAAGCTCTGCGGGATGAAAGCCGCAACAAAGCTTGCGCCAAACAAGAACGCGAAGAATTATTCTTTGAATCTGAATGTGAGAATTATCTTTGAAATTTTAAAAACTGGCCTACCTTGCTGTGCATTTGAAAGGTGACTTTCTGAGTCTATCATTCTCATGCATGGCCAGAATCTTGCCCTGATGGCGGGGCATGAGTGCCAAATGCCCCTTATGCCTTCCTCACCCCTTCAATCGTCCGAAT
>JBGGMM010000085.1:0-20985 GCA_041288045.1 Pseudobdellovibrionaceae bacterium
AGGAGCATAGGCAATCAGATGTGCCAGAGCCACTTTTGGTGAGCAAGTCTTTGCATATAAAGACATGTGCCCCTGAAGGAGGCCCAATCTCACTTCGATGACATTAGGTCGGAACAAATTGCTGTCAGTAGTGGAGAAGCTGATATAATCGGAGTCGCTCTTCCAGTCTGTTTGGTACTCTCCAGTATAAGCGAGAACCCTTTCAGAACTGCGTGGAGCCGTGAATTCCAAATCATCCATAAACATTTCCAGCCCGACAGTGGGTTCGTTGGACATTTCGCCGCAGCCTCGAGGGCGAACTGTGTTCAAATCCGCGGCCAAACTTTTAAAAAGCTGACTCCAGTAAGGGCTCGACTTGAGACTATTGGCTTCAGCCTGAAGCTGTTGGTAATTGCACTCGCCGATTGCGGCAGCTTGGATGGAAACCAAAGCCAGTGTTGTGATGATGAACTTTTTCATAAGAACTCCTTTATTTTCTGAGACCGTTTCTGCGATCTCGGTTTGTGTTTGTTGAATGCAAGATAATGCAAAGCACCCAAGACTTTCATTTAGAAAATAGCTAATAGTTATCATTTAAATTATCTAATAGTTAATTAATATGGTTAAATATTTGAAATTATGAATATTTTTAACTTCAATGATTATAAGAAATTTGTCCAAAATTGGCTCGAAAAACAACCGAAACGAGGTCATGGCTACTACGCCAAGATGGCTGAAGCCCTCGGGATCAGTGCCGTGATGGTGAGCCAGGTTTTCAGCGGCAGCAAGAACCTTTCTTTAGAGCACGGCTTTCTCTTGGCCGATTTTTTAGGACTGAACACTGCCGAAAAAAGTTATCTTCTTTTGCTGATCAATTATGAAAAAGCGGGAAGTCATCATTTGCGAGAGCATTTCAAAAATGAAATCAAACAAATTCAGAAAGAAAAAACGGAAAACCTCAAGGCCATCGTTGGTGAAGACATTTCGCTCAGTGAAACTGATAAAGCTATCTTTTATTCCAGCTGGCTCTACAGCGCCATTCGATTGCAAACTTCGATTGAAGGCTTTCAAAGTGTTGAAGCGCTGGTGAAAAGGTTCCAACTTCCGCGAGAAGAAATCATGAGCAAATTGAATTTTCTCGTCGAGAAAAAATTGTGCCTTCTGTCTGAGGATGGTTACCGAATGGGCCCACAAAGAACTCATTTGGAAGCAAATTCGCCCTACATCAAACCCAGGCAAGTTTCCTGGCGAGTCAAAGCTTTCGAAAAAATGGAAATGCCCAAAAGTTCCTACCTTTTTTATACAGCCCCCATGTCCATCTCAGAAGAACATTACACCGAACTGCGAAGACGCCTCACCGAAGTCATTGCGGAATTAGGATCCAAAATCACGCAAAGAGATCCTGAAAAATTAGCTTGTCTGAATATTGATTTATTTGATCTATAAACCGATGCCGCAAGTGCCCGAAGCCTCTAACACTCTGTTCACTTCTTGAAGCCACCGGGCCTCTTGACTAGGCTGAAGAGCGCAACCCAACCCATTCAGGAGACGAATGTGAAATCATTAGCAATCCTTGCCTTCGGATTTTTGGCTTCTTTCAGTGCTTTTGCAAAACCATTGGATTCAGCTTTCCATGTGCGAGGACCTGAAAATGCACCGGTGACCCTGATCATGTTTGGAGATTTTCAATGCCCTTACTGTCAGCGAGCTGAGAAAGTTTTAGCCGAACTGACAAAACAGATTCCTGAAGATTTCAAAGTCGTCTACCGGCATTACCCTTGGGATTTCCATGCGCAGGCCATGCCAGCATCCAAAGCCTCTGAGTGCGCGGGTCAACAGGGAAAATTTTGGCAAATGCACGATTTTTTCTACTCTCTTCAACCCGGAGCCTTGGTCAGCACCGACATGAAGGAAACCGCGCAAAAATTAAATTTGGAGATGACCGCTTTCGAAACCTGCTACAACCAAGCCGCCACAGAAGAAAAAGTTCTTTCAGACATGCGAGAAGCCGAGCTTCTGGGTCTGAAAGTCACTCCGCATTTTGTTTTGGTCGGACCTGCCGGCCTGAAAAAAGTCAGCGGCTCCAAGACTGTCGAAGAAATGAAGAGCTTTATTCTTGAAATGAAGAATGCTCAGTCGATCAAATAAACTTTGAATTTTGCGCCTTTGATTTTTCCTCGGCGCATTTTATCCAGAGCCTTTTCAGCTAAGTGGTCTTTGATGGCCAAAAAGCTGTGGCTGGGATGAATTTCAATTTTTCCAATCTCATCGCCAGCAAGTGCTTGTGGCGGGGCCGTCAGGGCCCCAAGGATATCTCCGGGGCGCAATTTGTCTTTGCGTCCACCAGCAATGAAAAGAGTTTTCATCGGTGCTGACTGAAATTCCCGTGGCAATCCCAATTGGTTTTTAAATCCCAAGGGCTTTCGTAGCATGGGAACTTTGGTGAACTTTTCGATTTCTTGGACTTTGATGGCTTCATAGGCATTGGCAATGGAAACAGCGCTTCCAGATCTGCCGGCTCTGCCAGTGCGACCAATCCGATGCACATAAATTTCAGGGCTGGGGGGAAGGTCGTAATTCACGACCAGCTCCAGATGATCAATATCAAGTCCGCGAGCTGCCACATCGGTGGCAATCAGAATTCGGATGCTGGCATTGCGAAAAAGAGCCATCACTTGATCTCTTTGAGCTTGCTCAAGATCGCCATGCAAAGCTGCACAGCTGACCTTCATTTTTTGAAGCTTCAAGAGAATTTCGCTCACCGAAGCTTTGGTTCTGCAGAAAACCAAAGTGCAATTCGCAGGATGCTGCTGCAAAAGCCGAAGAAGAGTTTCTAATTTTTCGTCATTTTCAGCAGTGTAAACATACTGCTGGATATTCAATGCCGTTTCCGGTTCGGCAGCAATTGAGACCCGCACTGGATTTTTCTGATGCCGCTCACTGAGAGCCTGAATGCGATCTGAAAAAGTCGCGGAAAAAAGCACGGTTTGCCTTTTCTTTGGCAGCGCCTGCAATATTTTTTCCATTTCGTCTGCAAAGCCTTCATCCAGCATGCGATCGGCTTCATCCAAAACCAGAGTTTTCAAATCGCTCAGGGGAATTTCATCGGTCGAGAGAAAATCCAAAGTCCTTCCTGGAGTTCCAACAATCACATGAACACCCTGCTGAAGAGCCTGGCGTTGAGGGGCATGCGGTTGACCGCCGACCAAAGAGACAACCTGAAGCCCTGAATGAAATTTGCCAAAGCGACGAAATTCTCGGACCACTTGATCGCAAAGCTCGCGAGTCGGGCAAAGAATCAAAGCTTGAGGCAAACGGAGATTGATTTCGAGTTTTTCCAAAATGGGCAGAGCAAATGCCAAAGTCTTTCCACTACCAGTCTGAGACTGGCCCAAAAGATCCTGACCTTTCAGTAAAACTGGCAGGCTTTCAGCTTGAATCGGTGTGGCTTCTGTCAGTTTTTGCTCAGCGAGAACAGTCAGCAGGTTTTCAGAAAGAGAAAAAGATGGAAAGTCCGTCGCCATGAACTTACTGAAGGGTCATCATACCAGAAATCTTCTGGCTGACAGCAATCAATGACTGGCGCATGGACTCCGCATTTTGTTCCAAAATTTTGATTTTGGAATCATGACCGATTTCTTTCAGAATCCGAGATTCTTCGATCAATGCTTCGAGTTGGTTGCTCACCGTGGTCAGGCTGGTTTTTAATTCTGCCAGCTCTTGATCCGAGAAGGATTCGCCAGCAGGTCTTCGAAAGTGAACAAGCGATTGATTCAACTGACTGACTTTTTCACTTAAAATTTCGAAGCGAGCCAATTTTTTCTGAACTTCATCTTTTCTAAGTTTTAGATGATCTGCTTTGGCAGACACCTTTTGCGCTGCTAATTCGGCTTGGCCACGGGTTTCATTGAGAATCGTCACAAAGCGAGCGATCTCCGTAGAAATCGCCTGTCCGGATTCTGTGAATCGGAGAATGAGCTTTTCACTTTGTTCAAAATCGAAATTGGACTTCAAATCAATCTCATCGATTCGGTCAGCCAAGCGGTTGAGATTGGTGAAATGCTCATCGAGAGCCAGAACAGTTAAAACCAAGGGAGAGGGATTTTTAATCGTTTTTGATTCGCTCATGACCACTCATATGGCACAGCTCAACTCAATTTCAAAGGATTCCTTGAGGGTGCCTTTCTCTTTTTGCTTCACCCGGCGCGTAAAGAACCTGTGACTGACTCTTTTTTTCAAATCGCGAGGGCTGGCTTTGAAATCCGCTCTTAACCCAGAAAGTGGGGCAGGGATGTCTCACTATGAGAATCGTATCATTCCAGTAAAAAAGTGCTCAACTTTCGTCCAGTTGTCTCCGATTTATACAATAACCTGTACGTAACAAGGAGAAGAGAGATGAAGACCCTAATCCAAATCGCCATTCTGGCCTGCCTTCTGGTCCCAGTATCCGCTTCAGCCGACATGGTTCTGGTTAAAAAATCTCAAGTTGAGGCTTTTTCTGAAAAGCACAACACAGAAAGCTATGACAGTGACATGAATCAAATGGCTGAGCTCTCCGACAAAATCGCTGACAGCATCATGAATCGCGAGCGCAATCTGGCCGAACAAAAGAAATCTCCCTCAAAAGGAATGTTCATTCGCTTGGTCAAAGTGAAGCGCACAAACGTGGCTAAAAACTAAGCCAAAGGGTGAATCAGCGCAAGAATTTCGATTCCAGAGAATAGTCCCAGCGCAAAGCTGGGGCTGGTTTTTGCGCCCCTGAGGATTGATCGAGAATTTCAAGTAAGAATGTCGTGCCTTGGCCCTCAACGGAAGAGAGGACTCGAATATCTCCGCCTAAGGCCCGAGCCAATCGGCGCGAGAGCGAAAGGCCCAAACCAGTGCCGCCGAATCTTCGAGCCGTGGAGCTATCAGCCTGCACAAACATCTCGAAAATGCTTTCTAGATTGTTTTGCGGAATTCCAATTCCAGTGTCCTTAATTTCAAAACAAACCAGGCTTTGGCCGGATTCAGTTTTTCGACCAAAGCTTCTCACATGCACGGATCCTTCAGGACTGAACTTGATGGCATTTCCAATTAAATTCAAAAGAATCTGTTTCAATCGAAAAGAATCGGTGGTGATCCGAGCTGGAGTTGAAACACCAGATTGCAAATCGAGCTGCAGGTTTTGAGCTTTCACTCGCAAAAGTGAAACGACTTCGGCAGCAATCTTGTGCGGATTGGTTTCAGCAATATCCAAATGCAAATGACCTGCTTCGACTTTGGAGAGATCCAAAATGTCGTTGATGATCATTGCCAGGCCTTTGCCATTGCGAGTGAGAATTTCAATGAAGCTTTCTCGGTCTTCGGCGCTAAGCTTGGGATCGCGCAAGAGGTCTGCGTAGCCGATCATGGCGCTCAAGGGGGTGCGGATTTCATGCGACATATTGGCCAAAAAAGCGGACTTTAATGAGTTGGCCTTTTCCGCTTCGTCTTTGGCCCGTTTGAGTTCCAGTTGAGATTCCACCTGATCATGAATATCCACAACGGTTCCGATGTATCCCAAGAATTCGCCTTCTGGATTGATGCGCGGAAGTCCTGAATCCAAGACCCACCGGTATTCGCCGTCTCTCTGGCGAAGGCGGTAGCGAATACTGACTTTCCCACCTTCTTCGTTGGCTCGAATAAACACCTGCTTAGTTGATTCTCGATCTTCAGGGTGCACATTCTCAATCCAGCCAAATCCCAAATCTTGGGCTGCTGTTCGGCCGGTCACTTCATACCATTGCCGACTGAGATAAGTGCATCTGCCATGAGTGTTCGTGATCCAAAGAATCGCTGGGGAATTGTCCACCAGCTCTCGAAAATGAGCCCGAGCCGCTTCAGCAGAATCCCGTCGGAAGCTGGATTGAACTGCGGCGCTGGCGAAATGAGACAGGGAATTGAGGATTCGAAGATCTTCCAAATCGAACTGGTGATTTTTGCTGTGAAAAGCAATCCAAACGGTGCCGATCAGCTTTCCGTTTTGACTGAAAGGCATTAGAAGCACTTCTTCGATGGCGACACCCAATTCAGTGATGTAGGGATAAAAGCGTTCCGGGGCTTGCATCAGCAGTGGCTTTTTTTGATCCAACACTTCACCGCAGGGACTGAAAGACCGCGGCAGCTTGCCACCCAAAAAACGCTTGAGCTGGCCAGAGATTGCTCGCCAGCGAAAGTTCTGGCCATCAGGGTCAACCAAGCTGATTCCGGCTGAGTGCGCCTGACAGAGCCGTAAAGCAACGTCCGTCAATTTTTGAAGGATGTCATCGGTTGCAAGAGCCAGGCATTCACCGAGCTCGCGAAAGCCTTGGGCCTCAGCCTCATAATTGGCTGGCTTGGATTTGCGCTTCTGCAGTTCAAATGTCGCAATCACTTCATCCAAAGAAATTTGGACAGAGGAGTTCCTCAGGTTGTCGTTGGATGGTCCCAATGTCTTCCCCGTTCTAAAATTTGAAACTTTTAAAACGGGTGCATGCTGCCATAGGACGCCAGGGATTGGCTAGTTGATATTTGGCGTTAAATTAGGGGCCCGTTCGTTTAAACACCACATCGACAAAATAGTTGGTATCTCGATAGGTGCTCTGTGGAAGGCTGCTGCCATTTCCGTAATCATAGACGCTTTTCAACAGCGAAAAGTTCTTTGCAGAAATGGGCTTAACGAGACCTTCATATTCGTAAGGATAGGATCCATGAGGAGCATTGTAAGAAGCCGTGTAAATTTCGCCAGCAATGACTTTCACTGGAGGGCGAATTTCAGCCGTGACCCAGCCGGGAACTTCTTGAGAGGGCTTCACGACGGCGGAAGCCAACAAAGATCCATTCGAATCCCAAAGTGAGACTCGGTAATTTTCATTGCCACCAGTGGCCTGGTAAAAGCGAATTCCATGAATCATTCCATTGCTGTGCGGAATCAGCTGAACGCCCAGCTCAACAGCGAGAGGATCAAACAGAGCGGCAGGGTTGGCAGGAATGGTATTTTCCAAAGCGGACTCGAAGGCAGCTGACGAGCTTGAACTCGAAGCTGCGCTTTTCATTTGAGCAGCTGCATCTGAGTCGCTCGCGCTGGCCTTTTTATCGCCGTCTTTTTTATCTGAACAAGCCAGCAGAGCAACTGCCCCAGCGGCTAAAACCAACAAGCGAAATGATTGAGAAACTCTTTGATTTGCCATTGCAACCTCTCTCTCGAATTCCGAGATTCTGTCTAATCGGTCAACAAAATGCTAAACTTTAGTTCAGGCAGCGAGTTTCTCAATTCGGGATCCTTTTTTTGGACTTCATCTCATTCCGAGAGCGCAAGTGAAATTTTCTTGGTGCGAACAGAAGCTTTGACTTTCAAAGACTCTGGTGTAAATAAACACATCTTTATAAATAAAAATACATAGTGGCCAGGGGGACTTGATGGCTGATTTTAAGCATTCGCCAAAGACCTTTCCAAAGAGTTCAAGTTTTGAATTCAGAAAGAATCAGGGAATTTCGGCTTGGTGTCTGCAATGTCAAAAGCCGGCCAAAATCATCTCTTACCGATCGGGCCGCTATGAAATTGAAACCATTGATGGTCCCCAAGCGGACCACCACGGATTTGATCTCTACACTCTTTCCTGTCATCGTTCAGTTGAAAAATTTGTGGTTTATGTTTTTGGCGATCCTATGACTTGGGTGAGAGTCGGCTAAGCCCATTAAGGGCCTTCCACCGGAGGAATGGGTTCAGTGGAAGAGCCAGAGCGCCGAAGCTCCTCATTTTGCTTTTCAAATGGATAAACGATTTTCCAATCCTTTTTCATGTCGACAATTGTCCATCCCTTTTGGGACGCTTCTTTCAAGCCGCGGTCCAGTTTTCCAACGACAGTATTTTGATCGTATTTCCATTCGCGAAGGGCGTCTGTATGTTGAACAAACAGGCCAAAGCTTGGACCTTCTTCACGCGAAGTCCCCCATTGCAGCATTTCGAAGTCTCCGTCAGAATTTCCAAAAACCATCAGAGGTTTCCGGCCAATAAAGTGATGAATCGCCACTGGCTTTCCGGGGCCGTCGTCAACAAATTCGACTTGTGGAAGTTTCATCAAAACAGGCTTGCCATTTTTCACTTCATAACTTGTTTTGCCAGTGCTTCCGACGACCTGTTCAGGAGGGATTGCATAGATGTCTTGGGAAACAGCGCGGATAAAATCGACTCCTCCTCCGGAGACAATATAAATTTTAAATTCGTTTTCGCGCAGATACTCTAAGACCTCAAGCATGGGCTGATACACCAATTCCGAGTAAAGGCGCTTTGAACGCGGATGCCGGGCGGTCTTGAGCCATTCGCGCACATTTCGCTCAAATTCATCTGTGCTCATCCCGGCATGCGTGGTCGCTAAAAGAGCTGCGGCTGATTTTTCGCCGTCAGAAAACGCCGATTTGAGGTCGCCTTTGAGAATCGATTGAAAAGGCTCTTGTTCCCTCCATTCGGGATGTTGAGGGGCCAGGGATTTGATGCGGTCGATGGCAAATGCCAACTGTGTCGGAACAGGCTGCTCGGACCAGAGAGTGCCGTCATTATCGAAAACTGCAATTCGCTCAGAGGCTGGGACAAAATCCTGACTGCCTTTTTTGCAGATGCGGTCGACGAAGCTGACTACAGAATTTTTGGCCGGCCCCGCATTCCAGGAGGGCAGGGGATCCGCTCCTGAGCCAGGTTCTTTTTTTTGTGGTTGGCCCTGCAGGGGAACCAAAGGAAGCGACATCAGTCCAACCGTCAATCCGGTCAGCAAATTGAAAAGTGGATCAGACATAGGATTCTTTCATTTTTTTCGGAGCTCCGATTTTTTTGGTATAGGGGATCGTTGCCAGGGCATTGACGAGCAAATACAAGAGCACTGCCACTGGAGCTAAAGTCTGATCGGGATAGGACAACTGCGAAATGGCGATGGCCACTCCGGGGTGGCGAGAGGCTGTTGAAAGAGCCAAGACCATGCGATCTTCGCGCTTGGGTCCGCCAAGCAAATGTCCTGATAAAAGGGCTACAACAATAAACGCAAGCATCGCCAAGAGAGTGCCGTTGCCAATCAGCGACAGCAGGGAAGAAAACGAAGTGAGAAGAATGGGCACCAGACACAGAAGCAAAAGAATTTTTCCAGTTTGAGTAACAGGTTTGACAATTTTTTGCGCCCAATGGGGCTTCCACTCATTGAGTGTGATTCCGACGGCTAAAGGGGCAAAGACAGAAAGAAAAACAATTTGGGCAATGGCGACAGATGGAACTCTGGAAGGTGTTTGAAAAATTCGATCAAAAATTGCCATTGTCAACGGAATGAGAAAAATGGAAAGAGCAGCTGTCGTGCTGAAAAGTCCGAATGTGTAAGAAGAGTTTCCGCCAGCTTGCAATTCTTTTTTCGGTAAAAAAGGCGGAATGGGAGAAATCGAAATGGCAACGAGGGCGATTTTCAAGGCCGGATCCAAATTGAAAATCAGGGCAAGCAATCCTGCAAAAACGGGCATGATCAGATTCATCGCGATCAGAGATCGCAGCAATTGTCCCGGCTGGTGCCAGAGATCAGTGACATCTTTCAGCTTGGCGTTGAGGGCGAAGCTCATGACGGTGAGAAAGATACTGATTTGAAACACGATTGAAATCAGGGATTGTAGGTTCATCGCGACCGTCCTTTCATTCTCTTCAGAACTTCTCATTGCAATGAGCAAAACACAGACCGCTGGAAACTGATGTCCCACGGGGAGGTCATGGTCTAAAGCGTTTTTTTGTCAGGGGCAATTTAGGATTTATCAAAATTTTTCTAAGATCCTGTTCAGATTTGATTCATCTGTGCGAAAGGCAAGTATCGATGTCTTTCGTCACTCGTTCAGATTCACTTTGAGCTTTCCAGTGGAGAGGAAAAAAATAGAGCTATCACTGAAATTTTTGGGAGGTGATTATGAAAATGGAATCTAAAGATTTTTCTCTCCAGCTGGGAGCAGAATTCATTGGAACCTTTTGGCTGGTCCTTTGTGGTTGCGGAAGTGCTGTCTTAGCTGCCAGCTTCCCGGATGTGGGGATTGGGCTTCTGGGTGTTTCGGCGGCCTTCGGTCTAGCCGTTCTGACGATGGCCTTTGCTGTTGGTCCGATTTCGGGAGCTCATTTGAATCCAGCTGTTTCTTTTGGCCTTTGGTGTGCTGGAAAATTTCCGACTCGCAATCTGATTCCCTATGTGCTGGCACAAGTTGTCGGTGCCGTTGTAGCGAGCGGTGTTTTGTACTTGATCGCTTCGGGACAGCTTGGGTTTGATGTTTCAGGTGGATTTGCAGCCAATGGCTACGGTGAATATTCTCCCGGAGGATATTCGATGAATGCCGGATTTTTAACTGAAGCCGTTTTTACTTTTGTTTTCTTGGTGATCATTCTTGGGGCGACAGGGGGGCGGGCCTCCACGGCTTTTGCGCCAATTGCCATCGGTCTGGCATTGACCCTGATCCATTTGGTGACAATTCCAGTGACCAATACCTCCGTCAATCCAGCTCGCAGTTTGGGGCCAGCGCTGTTTGTCGGGGATTGGGCCATGCAACAGCAGTGGCTTTTTTGGGTGGCACCGCTTTTCGGAGCTGGACTTGCTGGCGTTGTTTATAGATTCGTGGTTCGTCGAGTGGAAGTTCCTGAAGCTGCACGAAAGCTGAACCCCAGTCCCAGCCTTTCCCCTTCACTTGGTTGATTGACGGATTTTTCTTGGGTCTCGGCCGAGACCCAAGTCTTCGCTCAATCAATCGAGTACATCAGATTCAAGCCGATGGCGCGATAATCCCCAAGTCCACGAGCAACGATGAAGTTCGCGCCGTCAATGTAAGCATTGAATCCCAATTTAGGTGTTGGCTTAAAGACGAAGCCGCCAACAAAGGGAAATGTCAGAGCTTGAACGTCAACGACTCGGCATTCGACGTCGCCAGTGCAATGAGCAGAAAGATTGATCGAAGTGATCAGTCCGAAATGAAATCCCATCACCTCTGAAGGTTTAAAAAGAACTTCGAGAGGAATGTCGAGATAATCCAAATGATATTGAATTTTCTCTCCAGTGATCAGATTTTCAGATTCCAGTGGTCTTTGTGTGTAGAGAATTCCGGTTCGCATGTGCTGAGCGCCACCGATTGGCAAATGCAGAAATCCTCCGCCTTGAAATCCCCACATGGCGTTCGCTGAGAAATTCGCTCCACCCACAGCCCCTGATTGTTGCCGGCCTCCGATTTCAATTCCTTGATCCAAAGCGGCTTGGGCTTGAAAAAAAGCAAAAAAGATCGAGCTCAGAAAAATAATTATTTTCACAAATCACCTCCCGAAACGGCCGCCATGAAAGCCCCCATTCAACCGGGGCATGGGCCGGGCAGCTGAAGAAGAAGCATTGAATGACGGTTGCGCTCTGTTTGTGGATTGAATTTCACTGGCACGGTCCGTGTGCATGCTATCAAGATCAGCCACCGATTGAGCTTGCGTTGTCTCCCAGCTTCCCGGACCGACGTATCTTTGCCAGTCACCAGCTTCAGTATGCCGATAGACTTGGCCGTCGTGCCGAGCGTAGACTTCGCCTGTGCCTGCCGAAGCAACCCGAGTGTTGCCGGCGGTGGCGACTCCCACCCTTTGGCCACCGGGTCCAGTGACGACCGAGGTGGTTCCCCATTTTCGATAAGTGTTGGTGACATCGACATTGACGAAAGAGGAGCCATAGCAACAAGTGCCCCAGCCCCAGGGGTACATGAAGCTTCCGACTGAGACTCCCATGTAAAAGCCGGGATAATATCCCCAGCCATAGCCCACTCCGAAACCATAAGTCCAAGGTGAAGGATACCAAGCTGTTTCAGAGACATAAGAAGGATAGGTGTAGCCAGTTCCATAGACCACAGTTCCATCATTGCTGGCAAAGGCGCCGTGGTAACCGGGAGTGTATCCGACAGTCACTTCCTCATCGGTCACATTGTAAATGTGAACATAAGAGACGTAATGGAGCGGCGAAGAGGAAGGGATTTTTTCGATTTCATTGGGGATTTTGGTAGCCACTTTCCAGGGGCCATCAGTGGAGGCGGAGGTGAACCAGACTCCATCTTGCAAAAGCAAATACTCTTTCTCGCTGACTTGAATCAGAGGGGAATTGCAATTTCGAGCATACTTCAGTTTCGTTTTTTCAATATCAGCCCATTGTGCTTTTCCATCACAAGAAAGACTTTTGGGTTGAAGATCTCTTTTCACTTTGGCAGTTTGCGGAATTTGGCTGGCAATGAATGCTTCTTTGGCTTGGACTGTTCCTGGAACTGAAACGAGAGCTTGCGCAGCTGGACTGTCGGTTGGAATTTTAGCAAAATCTTTTGGCAGCTCTTTTCCTGGAACATACTTCCAAGGACCTTGAGGATTCTTTGCCGAGAACCAACGGCCTGAAATCAACACGTAAATGGTTTTGCTGTCTTTTTCTAAAAAAATGGAATTGGGCGAATTGGAGACATAAAAAAGAGAGGTCCCCGGAATAGCGTCGTATTTTGGATCTCCGAGACTTTGCAAAAGTTCTGTCGGCTCTGTGACCACAACAAACTGCGGAATTGTCCCTGAAGGCGCCGTGTTTTTTCCGCCAGCCGAGCTTGGCTCTAAGGGATCGACTTTTCCCTCTTTGATCAAACGATCCTTAATAATAACGAATTTTGAGCTTGGACCCTTTTCATCTTGCTTCCAAGGGCCTTTCAGGTCGGGAGCTGAAAACCAGCGATTCATTCCCCACAAATAATAATTTTTTCCCTCTTGATTCAGGATCAAGGCGCTTGTGTTGATCACTCTTCTGACTTCTTCAGCGCCTCTTGAATCCTCCCACTTGGGTTCACCTGAAATAAGAATCAGAAAGCTGGGTTCTTTTTTGAAAATGATGTTTGGTGGCTTGTTTTGAAGATCGACGATTTTCTGTTTTTCGATTTCGCCTCGTTTGAGATTATCGAGCAGAGATTGATAAGAGATTTGAGACTCTTTCTCATTGATTTTTTTCTCGATTTCTTGAGTGATCATTTGGCGTTTTTCAGAGCGATCCGGGATCTGCAGATCTTTGACTTTCAATTTTCTGAGAGTCACAAGATTTTGATCCTTGCTGACCTCGGTTTCGGCCTCAAGCACAAAGCTGCCATAATACTCTTTGTCTTTTTCCTTCAATTTGAAGGCGGCTCGGGCTTTGACCTGTTGATCGGTGAGAGATTCGACCTGAGGGTAGAAAACGCTCACAATTCCGCCATCAGAAAGAGTCATTTCTCGTGGCCAAGTTTTTTGTGGGGGCACGGCGCCCTGGGATACGAATAAAAAAGTGATAAAAAGTTTGATGAATTCCATGGGCCAAGCCTAGGACGGAAAAATGAAAGACGGGGCCCTTTTTTTTATTCTTTTTGTTAAAAGAAATTTTTATTGAGGCTCTTGATTAAGAAATTTCAAAGAGACTGTGCAGATTGGGATCATGCGCTGTCTGATTGAATTAAAGTTGTGATTTGGGAACGACAATCGACATGGCTCCGGCTTTGAATCGCTGCCACCACGTGGTTTCGGGTTCTTTGTCGTACTCGGTTTTTCGTCCTTTTTCGAGAGTTTGCCAAACCAAGCGATCCTCCCGAACTTGAAGGTGGTAGGCCGCCTGGGGAAGTCCTTCGTCCATTTTTTGCGCGAAAGCAGAAGCGAGTTCAGGACAGTCGACGACAACTCCCATTTCACTATTGAGATAGAGAGATCGAGGATCAAGATTCATCGAGCCCACAAAAATTTTTTTGCGATCAAAGATAAAAACTTTGCCATGCAATCCGGAGCGAGAGCCGGTCGAACCCACTCGTTCGGATTTGGCGATTTGATTTGTGGCCTTGGCTTTGACTTCATAAAGATCGACTCCAGCTTCAAGCAGATCTTTTCGCGAAACTTTATAGCCGGCAAAGACAGTGGCGACATCACTTGAAGCTAAAGAATTGGTGATAACGACAGTTTTCACTCCTTTTTTTTTCATCTTCATAAAAAATTCAAAAGTCCGATTCTCTGGAACGAAATAAGGAGAGACAAGAATCAGTTCATTTTTTAACTCTTGTACTAGAAAATCCAGCTCATGGCGCAGAGTGACCTCTTCTTTTGATTTCTCTTGATCCAGTTTTTCGGGAGGATCGGTCATGACTTGGGCACGCCCCCAATAAATTTGAGAATTGTCCTTTGAAAATAATTGGCCCTCGATGATTTTTTGAACAGTCACCTGGTACATCGAATTTTTTGCTTCTTCCGCTTTTTTCGCGAGGTTCTGGCGAAGCTCAGTCAAATCTTTCGGAGTAGGATGAAAATCAGGCATCAGACTTTCAATTGGGAAAGAGATTTCACTATTCCAATAAAGATCAAATTCTTTGGAGAGTTCCGGAACCACGGGGCCTGCCGCCCACAGGTCAAAGTCCCCATAGTTCAATTCTTGGCTGGAACCAAAATATTCGTCACCAATATTTCGACCGCCGACGATTCCCACTAAATTATCGGCAATAAAAACCTTGTTGTGCATTCTCCGGTTGATCTGTGAATACTTGAATGTGTTTTTCCAAATGCCTCCTCGATCCGGCAAAGGATTGGCAAGGCGGACTTCGATCTGGGGGTGAGTTGCGAAGACAGCGAGAAACTTTTGAAATTGTCCTTGATTGAGATCATCAAGGAGCAGTCGAACCCGGACCCCTCGGTCGGCCGCATCGAGAACGTATTTTAGGACCAAAAGGCCTGACTGATCGTTTGACCATATATAGTACTGCAAATCCAAGCTGTGATCAGCAGCTGCAGCCGAAACAAGCCGAGCCAAAAGGGCATCCTGTCCGCTCGCCAAAGCACGAAACGAAGATTTCTCTGGGTCTATCAATTGGCGCTTCTTTAGCTCTTGAGCGATTCGAGAGTGTGGATCTGGAGAAAGTGCTTGGGACGTCACTCGCTGTGGATCCGATGGCAGAGACGTGCAGGCCACAAGAAAAAGAAAGAGAAGAAAAATGCGAAATTGAATCATCGTCAATCTCCTTGAAAGTGAAATCGAGCTTAGGTCTGGATTTTTTCAGGAACAAGTGCTTTGCCAGCATTTGGTAACAAGCAATTGCGATTCACTGTTTTCAGATTAGCAAGTTTAGGTTTCATTAATTCTTGCAAAAGTGCGAGTCAATCTGACCCCCGCTTCTGTTGCCTGTAAGAACGCGTTGCCGAAGTTTCGTGAGTCTTGGACAGAAATTTATTTACGGGGTTATCAAAGGATTGTTGAGGAGGTCTCCAATGAGATTAACATCGTTTCCAAATTTACTAGAAAATATGGGGAAAACAAAAAGCCAGACATCAGGGTCATGGTTGAAAGTTTTCTTGCTCTGCTCTCTCTGTCTCTTTTTCGTGTCTTGCTCGTCTGGGCCTAAGAAATCATATACCTATGATTCGAGTGCCAATCCGAGTGAAGAAATTCAAAAGCTTCAGTCAGAGATGACAAAAGCTGAAGCCAATCAGGTGAGTGTCTTTGCACCTAAGAGTTCGGAAAAAGCTCGCGAATCCCTCGCGGATGCTCAAAAACTTCAGGACAAAGGCAAGGACAGTGACAAGGTGTTGAAGGAGCTTGGTGATGCCAGAGGCTACTTCGAACAATCCAAAGAAGTGGCAATGAATGCGCAAAGGGAACTTTCTGCGGTGACGGATGCTCGTCAGAATGCCTTGGCGGCAGGTGCCGAACAAGTCCGCCAGAAGGATCTCAAAAAAGCGGATAAAGACCTGATGGATTTAACCGAAGAGTTTGAAGGCAAGAATCCAAGTGTTTCAGAAAAGAAGCAAAATGAGCTGATTGGTGAATACCAGGCCATTGAACTGAGCAGTCTTAAAGATGTCAATTTGGGAGAAGCTCAATCCCTCATTGAATCCGCTCGTGACAATGATGCCAAAAAATATGCTCCAAAAACTTTGGCAAGTGCCGAAAGCAAATTGGCAAAAGCTGAAAACGACATCAATCAGGATCGATACAACCGCGGTTTGATCCTGGCTTCTTCAACGATCGCTTTGGTTGAAGCTCAAAGGCTCGCCAAAGTGAACGACATCTCAAGGAAGACAGGTAAAGCCGGCAATGAAGAGATGGCCCTCCGAATGGTCGCTCAAGACGAGCAAATCGCTGCTCTGAACGCCAAAGCTTCGCAACAGCAAGCAGCCCTATCAAAGGGGCAACGAGAGCTTTCAAGCACAGAGTCTCAATTGGCAATGGATAAGGCTTATCAGCAAATCCAATCCAAATTTACTCCTTCTGAGGCGGCAGTCGTTCGACAAGGCGACAATGTGATTATCAGAATGAAATCCATTCATTTCGCCACTGGAAGCGCTGACATCCCTTCGGCAGCATTGCCGACTTTGGCTAAAGTGCGCGAGGTAATTATGAGTATGCCAGTCGAGCGCGTGGTTGTCGCTGGCCATACGGATTCCGTTGGCAGCCCTGAAATCAACCAAAAAATTTCAGAGCAAAGAGCTGAAAGTGTCGCTGGGTATTTGCAACAGGGATCTGATGAGTCTCAGCGATTGGCCGGTGGCTCGGGAGAAGAAATTCAAATTGAGTCTCGAGGATATGGTTATGACCATCCCGTGAGTCCAAATAAAACCAAAGAAGGACGGGAGCAGAATCGTCGAGTGGATGTGGTGATCACTCCAGCTTTTGGTGGCGGAGGACAGGAATGAGATCCCTGATTTTTTCAATTGCAATGGTGGGCCTGGTGGCACAGGCTCAGGACGCAGCTAAAATGATGGACTCTGCAAAAGCCAAAGCAGCGAACGTGATGTCCTCTTGCAAAGAAGATCAGGTGAAGTTATGTCCGGATATGAAAACAGCTGAGCAGATTCAGACCTGTCTTAAGGGGAATTACGAAAAGCTCACCCCGGCCTGTAAGGAATCAATGAAAGCAAAAAAATAATGGCAAAGAAGCCCTGGAAACCCAGGGCTTCTTTTTTTCAGGCCTTGGCAGCCTTTGATTGTTTCAATTCAACGGAGGTCGTAAATGCAAATGAAATTTTTTTTCCTCATGGCAGCTGTTGTTCTTGCTGGATCCACTCTCTCGGCACAAGTTTATACCCCCTCGGGATCACAAACCACGGCTTCTGATCAAGAAGAGGCCCAGCATCTTTTGGCGGGACATCGGTATTTGCCGTCAATTTACTTTCCAAATCCTTTAGCAGTACCGACTTTTGAATTTGATCTGGGATTTGGCTCTGGCTCGATCACTCGGGATTATCAATTTTCCACACGTGAGCTCAAGCTGGGAACCTTAGGACCTAAAGTCGAAGCGCAAATTAAAATTTTCGACCGGCTGGTTGTCATTGCCGGAATTGCCGGAAACATCGTTATGGGATTGGACAATGAATCCATTGCCTTTTATGGGGCTTCAGCCAAAACACGCCCGCGCTTAGGATTACTTTATCAGATTACCAAAGAAGAACACAGCGCCATCAGCTTTGGGATGGAATGGGAAAAACCACAGATGATTCAGGCTTCACCCGTTGAAGCTCTCTCGCGAACAGTTGAATCCGCTCTTGGCGGTCCCGATCAACCACTGACAGATAAAGTTGAAACCGATCGTTGGCGACCGACGTTGAGAGGTGCTTATGCTTTCAATCCGGCATTTGGCTTGAGTGCTTTCCTCGGAATGAATGTCGACACTGAGAATTTCAACAATGTGGAAAGTGAAAGTTCTCAATACCTTCTCGGGGCGAGCTTTGATGCCGACTTTAAACCCTTGGCTAGAATTCCAGTCGGGTTTTCTTTGACCTACCGATATTCAGACCGCGCCAATGGTGACGGTGATCCGACAAATATTTTCACAATGGGAATATTTGAAACTTTCTCAAATCAATTCAATGCTGGAATCGAAGTTGGGCAGGCCACCTCCGGAAGCGACAGCCTGATGGTGGGATCCATCGTGACTCGTTACTACTATTGACCTGAGTGGTGGAGGTTGAATTGGAAGGGTTGCCAGAAGAAAATGATCGAATCGAAATCGTCACTGGCTTGATCATGGCTTTTGCTGGGGTTGTCACTTCCTGGTGCGGATATCAGGCAGCCCTTTGGAGTGGTCAGCAGTCCGCTCTTTATACCCAAGCCAATACTTTGAGTGTCCAAGCTTCTCGCGATGCCAATTCAGCTGGCCAATGGGCGCTGGTCGATATCACTTTTTTCGCTCAGTGGTCCAACGCCATCGGAGAGCAGAATTTGAAATTGGCTCGCTTTTACGAAGAGCGTTTTCGTCCCGAGTTTTTAAGGGCTTTCCTGGCCTGGAAGAAAGATCCCAAGACTTACGGAACTCCCTTTCACCAGCCCGAATACAATCTGATCAAAGGGGATGAAGCTCTGAAACTGGAAACAAAATCCAGGGAAACCTATCTTCAGGGCGAAGAGGCGAATCACATTTCAGATGGCTATGTGCGAAGCACTGTTTTATTGGCAGTTGTACTCATGCTCGTCAGCAACATTCAGGATTTTCGCAAAAAAGGTGTTCGCTATGGATTGCTGGGGGTTGCTGGAATTCTTTTAGGCTACGTCATTTTTCATGTGGCCAGTTCTCCGATGCTTTTCATGTGAAAATTCAAGGGGCCGCGGTCTGGACGTAGACCACATTGGTCCCATCGTAAGCAGGTTGATAATAAGTGCTGCCACAGTGGTGGTAGGTCGCACCGGCTGAAACCGAAGTCACACAACCGGCCGGCAGAGCACTGATGCTCGCAACAGTTGCGGTCGTGGCAACTGGCGCCGAATGATGATGGGCGACGGCAGCCGTGGTTGCAACAGCGGCTGTGGCAATGGCGGCCCCAGCGACCACCGTTCGGCGCGTGGTCCTGCGGGCCACACCGGCAACACTTCCGGGAGTCAAGGGCATGCCTACCACGGCATGAGCCTTTGAGGGAGAAAGAACAGAGAGCCCTTCATAAGCCGTCACCAGACACAAAAAGGAAAATATAAAATGGGTCGATTTTGTTTTCATCGGGATTACCTCTTTTCCAGCGACTGTTTGTTTTGAATGTCTTTGGCAAAGGAAATTCTCATGTCATCAGGAGAAGGCTTGAAAGTGAAAAATTCCGGAGAGAATTTGGGTGAAGGATTCCAGTTCTGAATTTCGACCGATGCTGAAGGTGCTTGCGCCAATTTTTTTGTGACAATCATGAATTTCACTGGACGTGGCTTCGGACCATCAGCAATCCAGATCTGCCAATCAGTTTCAGTTCCGCGAAAGGCCAGGTGATGCACCATCAAGCCCTGGATTCGTGTCTTTCCCAAATACATGGAAGAGACCACATCCTCTTTGAGGATCTGATAGGGATTGCTGTAGAGAAGATCTGACCCTGGAATTTCCAAATTCAGTTTTTCACGGGCCAAATCCATCGTCTGATCCAAAGTCGCCGGTGTCTTTGTTGTTGCATAATATTTGGTTTCTTTTCCGTAGAGAGTCAGATTTTTTCCATCATAGAAAAGAGTCAGATCAGCCAGAAGACCTTTCCGATCTGATCGCACTTTATTGGGTCTTTGAACAGAGACTTGAGATTCGGATTCAAAACTCAATTTTTGACCAGAGTCAGTGACCACTTCTAGCGAGTGGCCGGCTCTGAAGCTGAAGGCCGGGAGTTTGGCCAGATAATCACTCATATTTTTCAGCAAGCGTTCGGCAACTGGGTCCATTGCTGGCTTTGTGTCTGGTGACTTCTCTTGAGCGAAAATCATTTCAAGCGGTAAGGGCAGACTGAGGATCAGGACCAGAAGAAATCGCCTCAGCCAGATGTGATTGGCAATCGGATTGAGAGTTTGCATTTGAAACCTCCTCGGTCAAATATCCGCCTCTCCAATTTTGCCAGCAAAGAATTTAAAGCATTGTCACTGAGCGCAGCTGTGTCTTTCATCAGATGTAAATAAAAATTCATGCGCTCTTAACTCGGTCCTTGTTTGAAGTCAGGGGTGGTGGAATATGTCCAGGTTTCTTGTTGTTCAGAACTTTTGTCGATCCTATGGTGAGCTTAAGACCAGGAGGTTTGCATGAAGCGCAGCTTAGTCGGCGTTGTCGTATTCACTTTCACTGCAAGTTTGGGATTTGCTCAAGAATCCACCAGCAGTGGGGTAGGGAGTTCTCGACAAATCGCCAAGTACCTCTCAAATCCGGTCTCTGAAGTGATCAGCATCCCAGTGCAATTCAACTATGATGAAAATATCGGGATCGATGATCAGGGAAGCAAGTGGACGACGAACATCCAACCCGTGGTTCCTATTCCCATGGGACGGCAGTGGAGTGTGATCAGCCGAACGATTTTACCGGTCATCAATCAAAAAGACATTGCTCCTGGAAGCGGCCAGCAATCTGGAACTGGCGATCTATTGCAAAGTTTTTTCTTTTCCTATAATCCCAAAGGCCCTTCTACTTCGGATATCATCTGGGGAGTCGGTCCGGCGATTTCCGCTCCCACTGCCAGTGATGAACTTTTAGGAAGCGAAAAATGGGGCGCTGGTCCCACATTCGTGGTGCTTCAGCAATTGGATCAAATGACTTATGGACTTCTCGCCAATCGAATTTGGTCCTTTGCCGGAGATGAAGACCGGGAAACTGTCGATGTCACATTCGCCCAGCCCTTCTTTGCCTACATCACACCCGATGCCTGGACCTACGCTTTGAACTTTGAGACCACTTATGACGGCGAATCCGAAGAATGGTCAGTTCCCATCAATTTCAATGTCAGTAAGGTTCTCAATTTCAATCAAGTCCCCATTCAGCTCGGCGCCGGCCTTCGCTATTGGATCGACACCCCAGAAACGGGCCCAGAAGACCTGGGCTACAGAGCCACAGTGACCTTCTTGTTGCCGCAGGTGAGATAAGCTTTGGAAACTGGCCTACCTTGCTGTGCATTTGAAAGGTGACTTTCTGAGTCTATCATTCTCATGCATGGCCAGAATCTTGCCCTGATGGCGGGGCATGAGTGCCAAATGCCCCTTATGCCTTCCTCACCCCTTCAATCGTCCGAAT
>JBGGMM010000086.1:0-14669 GCA_041288045.1 Pseudobdellovibrionaceae bacterium
TTCGTTCCGGCACTCACCGGATTAGGGGCTCCTCATTGGCGTGCGGACGCCAGAGGAGTAATCACTGGCCTCACGCGTGGATCGACGAAAGCGCATCTGGCAAGAGCGACCCTAGAAGCGATGGCACTTCAAAACACTGAAATTCTTCTCGCCATGGAAAAAGATCTCGGAAAAAAACTCAAAGGCCTTCGTGTCGACGGGGGCGCAGCCATCAACAATCTACTGATGCAAATGCAAGCTGATTACATGGGAGCTTCGGTGACAAGACCCAAGCAAATCGAAACAACCTCCATTGGTGCCGCTTACCTAGCAGGACTTGGAGTGGGCTATTGGTCTTCATTAGAAGAAATCAAAAGAATTTGGATGGTGGATCAAGAATTCAAATCCCACATGGCGAGTAAGTCCCGCAAAGCGAGACTTGAAAGCTGGCAAAAGGCTGTTAAGAAAGCTTAGGATTATTTAGAGCCGGGCTTGCTGTTGGCTTTTTCCTTCAGTTTATACTTATACAGATTCGACTTGCGATAAAAGTCATGAAGGGCACACATCCGGGTTGGGATATTAGTTTTGACCAAGTCGTCAAATTTCAGTTCATTGCCTGGTTGATCGTACTGATCTCTTCTCACGGTGCCTTTGCAGTAATCATTGAGATTAAGATCTTCCAATTTCGGTGCCGCCGGTATAGCAAGAGACTGCATGCAAAGCAGAGTCAGTTGACTATCGCCGCCTTCGATTTTCTGTTCTTTTCTTTTTTTCAACTGTTCAAAACGATTTTTCAAATTTTCACTGAAAGCCCCAGCAAGACCGGTGATATTGGCCTCGCTTTGCTCTTTGGCGTTGTTGATTTTATCAAAAACAGGATCCAAATCTCCAAATGCTTTTAGCAATCCAGCAATATTACCAGTATTCGGAAGCTGCATCAAATTCGCCAAAGTTTCATCCATTTCACCCTTTGAAACTTTGTAGTCAATGTCTTGCTGAACAATCAACGAAATCGAATTTGGGATATAGGCCTTGTCGCTGCGGGGATTCAGTTGCTGACCAATTTTTGTGACAATCTCAGCTGCTTTTTCTTCGTCCGTTGTCGCTTTCTGACTGATCAGACCTATCACAGTCCGCAAAGATTTCTGAGTGTTTTCAATCAATGCTCTAGGGTGTTCTTTGCTGGCAATTGAATTAGGATCATTGAGAAGAGAAGCCAGATAGGCATCCGCATTGATCAAATAATCTTTTGCCGTTCGGCCACCAACTTCGGAATCCAAAGAAGCGAGCAATTGCACATAGCTTGTTTGTTGAACTCGAGCCAAAGCCGTACTCACTGAATCCGAAGCTTCATTAAAAATCAAAGTCATTGTTGGTCTTAAGCTGGCCATGTCAGCTATCGTAAATGGGGGCTTGAGAAGCGGATTGAGTTTATCGACGTACTGTTGGCAAGTCATGTTTGAATTACCTGCTAATTCGGGTCTCTTTTTTCTCTCTCCTCCGCGGGTATAGATAAATATCAAAGGCCCGCACTCTGGCTCTTCAATAAATGACTCGCCGAATGGGCCCCCTAGTTTTAAACAAGTTCCTGGCATGTTGGAGCTCATGCACTCAGGTTTTATCAATTTAGAAAAATCATCGACAATGGATTTGAATTTAATTTCCTTGTTCTTAGCATCCTTAATATCCTGATCCATAGTTTGAAGAAGCTTATTTTTAGATGCAGTGGCCGAATCTAGCAGGAATCTATCGCGGAGTGGAATCTGCAAATTAGTCACCTCTCCATCCGAAGACTTGGGACTTCCAGCTTGGATTTTTGTGGCGAATTCATTGTAGGCGGGAGAATCTTGAGCAATCACGCTCAAGCCTTTTTTCCACGTCGGTTCGGCGCCTGTTTGTTGGATTGCCTCTTTGTTGGCTGTTGCGAGGATCTGAAAATCTCGAGCTTCACAGTAGGTGCGCGCAACGCCTTCAAAAGCGCAACCCAGAGCTTGGCCAAGGCCGACGTCGACAATTTTTTTTATGTCTTTGCTCAAGTTCTTGTTGCGGACAAAGCGAATCAAATGGTCAATAAGCCGGCTGGCAGAAAGGATCAAGCTGGGCGCGATCCCAGAACCCAAATGCGCGGTTAATCCTAAAACTTGAGCACCGACTTGGGCTGTTGTTTCGGGCCGGTTGGTCAAGCACTTTTCACCCTGTTCAAGATTAAGAATCAGAGTGTTTGTGTATTTGTCCAGACTTTGGATGCCTTCGAGGCGGCTTTTTTTATTGATTGTTTTTTGGCCTTCAGCCAATTTTGCCATTTCAACCCGTGTACTGATCATTTCTTTTTTCAAAGCGTCGATATATTCATTATCAGCTTCTGACCCTTTCTTTCTTTCCTGGGCAATTGCCAAATCTAGTTGGCCAGCGCTTGCTGTCAGTTCTTCAAGGGTGACCTTCGCTTCTGGGCCGGCAAGCATTTTTGTGACTGAGAGATTTGAGATCTGCGAAAGAGTGGTTTTCAGTCCATTGCAGAAAGGATCCTCAGCAATGCTGCCAATCACGTCGTTGATTGATTTAGCGTCGCTTTGGGCAGCTTCATTTTCTTTCCCTATTGAACTGCATCGTCCGGCGAAAGCCAAATTCAAATCAGCTGTCGGGTCATAAGTAGAGTCTGCGTGGGCTTCCATGCAAGCTAAAAAGATCAAAAGAGAAAAATGAAGTTTCATTTTCATTTTTGACCTCGCTTGTTTTTTGAGGCGGGAAGGCGGCTTGTTGCTTTGTAATCAAAGAGCTGGGCGAATTTTTGCAGCTTCTCGCGGTTTTTGCCAGTTGAAATTCGAACTACGACCAGATCTGATTTTTCATTCCAGAATAAATTTTCAATCACTAGGAAATCGTGATTTTCGTTGATCATTCTTTCACAGTGAAAATGAACTCGACCTTTTCTTTCACAGCCCTTATCTTCGAGCTGCTTGTCCGTGGCTGGCTTTCTTTTGGATTGATTCTTCCATTCTTGTTGGACTGAAAATGAATTGGCAAATGTCGGCGGTTTGGCCCGAAGCACGGTCACTTGAAATCTTTCGGACTGCCAATTGGTTTCCGCTCTCCAGGCGTTCAGCGAGGGCAAATAAAGCCATTTGATTTCTTTGATACGGGGATTGATTTCAAATGTAGGACTAAGAGACAAAGGTTGAGCGGCAGCCGATACCGAAACAAGCAGAAGCAGCAAAATTTTTCTCATAGGCTCACTTTATTTTGGCAAGAATTGAGGAAGATCTTTTAGTTTCTCATTCATGGATTTCAAGCGCTTCGAGAAGGATTTAAGCATGGAGCTGGCCCAGATCGGAAGTTCCTCGAGCAATTGATGATATCCGGCCTCTGAGATTTTGACCAGAGTGCACTCGGTGACAGCTTGAGCAGAAGCGGAACGAGGCTTCTTATCTAAGAGCGCAAATTCACCGAAGGATTCCCCAGCTTCTACCGTGATAATGTCAATTCGATGACCGGATTTGTTCTTGGTAAAAATATTCACTTGTCCAGATTCAACGATGTAAAAGTGAAAATCAATGTCACCTTCGAAAAAAATGTAATCACCCGGTTGATATGTTTCTTTGAGGACTTCGGCCGATTCTTCCATGTCTCTGATTTTGATAAAAAAAATGTGGACTCAATAGGTCTGGCGTCCTCAATCTGGACTTTTGATAGAAAGAATTTACCTAATTTAAGGTTTCGCCGTGTGAATCAGCTTGGAAAGCTCTTTGATGTTTCGAATCCAACTAATGCGTTTTCCTTTACCCAGCTGAAAGTCCGTCAAGTGTTTTTTATTTGATGCCGGAACGATGAAATGCTCAAAACCCAGTTTGTCGGCTTCTCTCACTCTTTGCTCGGCAAAAGAAACAGCGCGAACTTCGCCAGTCAAACCGATCTCTCCAAAGAAAACGGCTTTCGCTTCAATCTCTCTGCGACTTTCCGTTGAAAGAAGGGCAGCAGCGACTGCCAAATCAGAAGAGGGTTCGTTGAGCCGAAGGCCGCCAACCACATTGATAAAAATATCCGAGTGATTGAGTTTCATTTCAAGGTGCCGATCCAAAACGGCGCTGAGAAGATGCAAGCGATTGGTATCAATTCCAATGGAAGTGCGACGTGGATTTGCCATTTGAGAGCCCAATGTGAGAGCTTGCACTTCGCAAAGCAAAGGTCTTGAGCCCTCCATGGAAGCGAAAACAGCAGAGCCAATTAAACTCTCTCCACGCTCTTCCAAAAAAAGCTCGGAAGGGTTGGTGACTTCTTCGAGGCCGACTCCCCCCATCTGAAAAACTCCCAATTCATGAGTGGGACCGAAGCGGTTTTTCAAAGATCTCAAAAGGCGAAAGTTATGGGACAGATCGCCTTCAAATGACAAGACACAATCCACCATGTGTTCGAGCACTTTAGGGCCTGCGATATTGCCCTCTTTGGTGACGTGGCCAATGAGAATCACAGTCATTCCATCTGTTTTCGCCAGTCCCATCAAGTGACCGGCACATTCACGAACCTGAGAAACAGATCCAGGTGCGGCTTCTAGTTCGGGGAGAAAAATAGTCTGGATGGAATCGATGATCACCACATCCGGGTGCTTGTCCCGGGCCAAATCCATGATCAACTGCAGATTGGATTCACTGGCCACTTCGACATACGAGCTGCGGATTCCCAGTCGCTGGG
This sequence comes from Pseudobdellovibrionaceae bacterium, assembly GCA_041288045.1. Classification (GTDB taxonomy): domain Bacteria; phylum Bdellovibrionota; class Bdellovibrionia; order Bdellovibrionales; family Bdellovibrionaceae; genus 21-14-0-10-47-8. The sequence goes on from JBGGMM010000086.1 coordinate 4,666, forward strand.
CCCTTGAGCCAGTCTGCCCAACACTCTCTTCTCCGGAAATATAAAGAACTCGAGCCTGATGTTTGGCAAGTCCTCCGGCCATTTGCATGAGCAAAGTGCTTTTGCCAATGCCAGGAGAGCCGCCGAGCAAAACGTAACTTCCATGAACCAGGCCGCCGCCGAGGACTCGATCCAATTCGACATAGCCAGTATTCAATCGCTTGAATTCGATACTCTCAATACTTTGGTCCAGGGCGATTGGTTTGATTGAAGATCCAACTCCGGATTTTCGCTGCTCTTTGCCTGTGTTCCAGCCTCTTGTCACTGGTTCCGCAGAAAAAGTTTCCTCGACGTAAGAGTTCCAAGCTCCACAATCGTTACAACGTCCTTCCCAACGAGACCTTTGGGCTCCACAATTTTGACAAACATAAATCGTTTTGCTCTTCGACTTTGCCATATCTTTCGCTATCATGAGGAATCCCATGAGACAAATAAATATGAAAAAGATCTTTCTCAAATTTTTTCTGTTTTGCTTCCTGTTGAATTCGGCTCAGCCCTCAAGCTCTTTGGCGCAGTCGGACTTCTTGACGAAATTCCGTCAGATCCGCGAAGCCTTTCAATCGACGAAAAAAGAGGATCAAGAGAGACGGTTTTCGGACATCGATCAGGAAATCTCAAAGGCCAAGGATGCAGAGGAAAAAAAGCTCTTGCTGATGGCAAAGGCTCTTTTGGCACTAGATTTGGGAAAGACGGAACTGGCTCAAAGTGTTTTTCAAGATCTTCTCAAAGAGAAAAATAATCTGCACGAATACGTTCATTACTACTATGGACGACTGCTCACTCAGTCGAAGCTCTATCATGAAGCCAAAGTTCAATATGAAAAGATATTGGAGCTGTCACCCAACACCAAACTGCAAATTGAAGCGCAGTTTCAGTTGGCGCAGATTTCTCTTGAAGAAAAAAACCACAAGGAAGCCAAACGCCTTCTTTCCAAGCTGGAGCGCCGACAACGGCGAGAAGAAGGATATCCCGAAACCATTTATGCTCTGGCACGGGCCGAGCGTGGATTGGGAGCGCGGGGGCCTTTTTGCCGATGGGTTAAAAAACTGTACACTCATTACCCGCAGTATGATCGCTTGAACAAATGGGGACCGAATCTGGCAACTGACGAATTTGAAGGCCAGCCAACGGGTTGCCCAGTCACTCATGAAGATCGAAGAACCCGAATCAAAAGTCTTCAGTGGGCGAATTTCAGCGATAAAGCTTTTTCAGAAATCCAAACTCTACGAGCCCAGTCAGGGCCTCAGGCGAAATTTGATCTGGATCGCCTCGAAGTTGGTTATTGGCTGCATGAAGGGGAAGTGAAAAGAGCATTAGAGATGCTACTCCCATATCATGAACAGAAAAAGACAGATACCAATTATTTAAATCTCTTAGCTTTGACATCGGCTCGGGTGGGTGAGTATCAGGCGGCTGTTGGTTCTTATTATTCTGTCTATAAGCTTTCCCCTCGAGGAAAATATGGAAAACAGGCACTGTATCAAGCCGCTTTCATGAGTTATCAATTTCAGGATTACGACGGGGCCGCACGCAAATTCAATGAGTTCATGAAAGTCTTCCCCAATTCAGGGCTGTCGCGCGATGCTCGCTGGCACTTGGCTTGGATTCGCTACTTGCGAGGGGATTATGCCGGCGCCCACTCGAGTTTCTCAGCATTGATGAAAGAGTCCAAATCCCGGCGTCGTGGTTGGAAGTCGTTCCCAAAAGATCGTGTGACCTATTGGATGGCCATGAGTCTTTACCGAATGGAAAAGTATGACCAGGCAAAGCCGCTTTTTGAAACTCTCACCAAAGATCAACTGGTCAGCTACTATTCAATCGCCGCATCTTTCCGTCTGAAAAAACTAGCGCAGTTGGCTCCAGCGATCAATCGCGCTTCTTTTTCCGAGGCAGGACGCAGAATCACTCGCTTCACAGCGATGGAATCGATCATTCCACCAGAAGAGCAGCCAATTCCGGGAGAAGAAAATGAAACTGAAGAGAGCTTAGCTGCGAAAGCGGCAGCGCCCGAAGAAGAGGAAGCTCCAGCCGAAGTGGCGGCACCGCCGACGGACGGGGTGGTGACTGTCAATGAAGATGAAGCACCGGCAGAAGGGATTGACGAAAGCAAACCTTCGTTTGCCAATCCTGCCTTGGTCCAGCGCTTTGAGCGAGCTCGTGATTTGATGATTCTTGGATTGAATGACTGGGCCAAATGGGATCTTTTTGATATCGAAAAAAAGACCAGCAACAAAGACTATTTGAAAAACCTGATGCAAGAGTATCAGACTGTTGAAAATTATCATCGATCCTCTTACATCGCCCAAGTTCATTTTGGCGGTCAGAGAGCTCTGCATGGTCTTGATGGAGTTCGCTACCTTTGGGAATTTGCTTATCCCAAAGCTTACTCTCAGTTGGTGAGCAAGTATTCAAAGGAAATGGACATTCCTGCAGAGCTGATCTGGGGAATTATGCGGGCAGAAAGCACTTATAAAAAAGATGTCATTTCTCCTGTCGGCGCTTTAGGCCTCATGCAAGTTATGCCAGGCACTGGGATTAAAATTGCGCAAATGATGAAGGAAAAAGATTTTCAACCCAAGCTGTTGTTGGAGCCGGAAACAGCCGTGAAAATCGGATCTCGGTATTTGCAGAGACTGGATAAAAAATTTGAGGATCATATTCCTTTGGTGGCAGCCGCTTACAATGCAGGGCCACACCGAGTGGAGAACTGGCTGGCAAATTTTGGAACTTTGGATATGGATGAATTCGTCGAGCACATTCCATTTTTAGAAACTAGAAATTACGTCAAAAAAGTAGTTTCCAATTTTCAAATCTACAATTTGCTTTATGGAAGCAAAAAGGACAGTTTGGCTTATCTCAGTGAGGCTTTGAAGGTCCGTGTGACCAAAGTGGCCAGCAAAGAGACATGGGAAGACTTATAAAGCTCGCTCTTATTCGAGGGGGTCAGTTCCTGATCAGTTTTCTGACCCTGTTGCTTTTGACTTTCACACTTTTAAAGTTCTTTCCTGGCAGTCCTCTGAACGATGATCGAAATCTGGATCCTCAAGTCTTTCAATCACTGCAAGAATTCTATGGTCTGAACAAAGGGCTGCCGGAACAGTTGAGTGTCTATTTGCACCGTGTTTTTTCCGGCGATCTTGGAGCCTCCATGCACTATGTGGGGCGTTCGGTGAATTCATTGATTTTTGAGTTTGGCCGAACTTCGATGTCACTCGGGCTTGTCGCTTTCGCTTTGGCTTTGATTGGAGCTTTCTTGTTTTCAATTTCCAGTCGCTATTGGCCAAAGTGCAAAGACAAAGCGGATTTTTCTCTTTTGGTTTTGATGTCAGTGCCCAGCTTGGCATTGGGACCCTTGTGTATCTGGTTTTTTGGATTTTATTTGCAGCTTCTGCCAGTGGCTTTATTAGAAACCCCCAGCAGTTACTTGTTGCCACTTTTCATTTTGTCTTTAAAGCCGATGATCTCTTTGTCCCGGGTTCTTTCGAGCAGCTTGGATTTGTCTCTTCAGGAAAAATACATTCAAACAGCGCGGGCCATGGGATACAGCGAATGGCGCATTCTCAGTCGGTTTGCGATGAGAAACTCTTTGACCAGTTTTCTTTCACAGGCAGCACCTCTGTTTGCCAGCTTGATTTCAGGAAGCTTCCTGGTTGAAGTTCTTTTTGCGATTCCCGGGTTGGGATATCATTTTATTGAAAGTGTGCTGAATCGCGATTGGCCGATGATTCTCGGTCTGACCCTGGTCTATGGCGGAGTGCTCATGCTCTCGCAATTGCTGGCCGATCTGCTGATCCTCATCGCCGACCCGAGAGTGCAGGATTTATGAAAAAGCTGTCTTTGTTTTTTCTCATTTGTCTTGGGCTGGGAACTTTCTGGAGTTTTCTCAATTTGGATGCGGGAACTGTGACGGATGTGAATCTGGCTCTTGAAAAGCCGTCGTTGGAGGCCTTGCTGGGAAGAGATTCCTTAGGCCGGGATCTTTTGATGCGCATTTTGCAAGGCGCGCAAGTGTCTGTGGGTCTTGGAATCGCCAGTTCGCTCATGGCCCTGTTGATTGGCTTCAGTTACGGGGCTTTCTCAGCTCTGGGGACAAAAAGTCTGGATCATTTGCTGATGCGTGTGGCAGAGGTCTTGATGTCTCTTCCCTCACTGATGCTCATGGCAGTGCTGGCGATGGTTCTTCAAACGCAAATTTTTGAAAGCAACCTAGTGCTCATTTTTTGGGTTTTAGCTCTGGGCTCGTGGATGCCCATCGCGCGCCTCACCCGCAATTTGATCGTGAAAGAAAAATCCCAAGAATACGCCGAAGCCGCCCGAGCCATCGGCGCAGGCCCTGTCAGAATTTTTTTGAAGCATCTACTCCCAAATCTGGCTTCACCTTTGATTGTGTACTGGAGCCTCCAAGTCCCGCACGCACTTTTGGCTGAGGGGCTCTTAAGTTTTCTCGGTTTTGGAGTGAAATCCCCCGGAGTGAGCTGGGGAGCTCTATTGCAAGAGGGCTGGAAAACCTTGGCCCAATTCCCCCATTTGCTCTTAGCCCCCTCAGCTTTTCTGTTTCTCACAATTTTATCCATCAATTTCCTCTTAGAAGATTTCCGAAAATCCATGGACCCAAAACTAAAGTGGGAAAAGCTTCCTTAAAGCCGAACAGGCAGAGTCGTGGAGCCGAATTTTCAATTCAATTCGACTCTTCAGGGCTGAAGGCTCCTTTTTCGGCCGTGAAATCGGACCTCGAGCTTCCATCTGATTGAGAATCAGGTATTCCACCACAGATTTAAAATCCCGACCCCATGAAATAATGCGGGTAAAGGGGCGAAGGATGAAAAGTGTTTTCAAGTGAGGTTTTTTCGCTCTGACTTTTGCGGCGAGAATCGAGCAAAGAGATCTGATGAATTGGTTGTAGTTCTCTCGCTCTTTGAGCTTGATGATCATATGGATGTGGCTCCAATTAACAGCAAGTCCATAAATTTTCACATTGAATTTCCGAGCCTGATTGTGAATGAGCTTCTCCAAAGAAAGATTGCCGGGAGAAAAAACTAACTTCTCACAAGCTTTCAAAACAAGGTGTAAGGGCTGCTTTGTAGAAAGCGGCCTTTTTGCTTTTCTTTTCCCTTTAAGAAGCTCACCACCGAATGATTTCATGTTTTTCATATTGGAGTCTGTTTTTTGTTTCATAGTGAAAGAGTTGTAACACGAGTTTTTTGAGAGCATTTTCACAGATTGAGAGAGTGCCTAGAAAACAAAACCGTAAAAGCCATAGGACCTTCGCCCCAAAGCGATCTCAAAGAAAATTTCAGAAATTCCGAAATCAAAAAAATCTTCACTTAAATCCAAAAGGAGGAGGAAAAAAACGACGTCAAATCTTTTCTCAACATTTTTATAACTGCGATGATTCCCCGAGATTCAGGACGGACATACCTACGTTTACCCTCGGCACCGCCGTGTTCGAACCACAGATTAGCGTCTTAAACCGAGAGCGCATTCCCCGATTGAGAAGAAGGCAACTCCCCCTGAAAAGCGCTCTTGGTCCGAGGATTCCATTTGCTGAGGAAAATTTGGCCGTCTTTGACTGTGATGAAAGGAGTGCCGATCAGCCAGCTTCCGCTGTTGAAATAGCGGCCGCCGGATTTCAGTTCGACTTCTCCGGCGTGATGAGTGTGACCAAAAATCACAGCATCGAAGCCTCTTTGGCAGAGCTCATTGGCGGCTTCGGCAAAAGCGGAATGCTCACCCATGATGCCATTGATCGATTTTTTCCAGATGTACTTGGATTTGAATTTTTCAAAAGCAATCCAAGACCGATACAGGCTGGGGTGGACTTTCAAGGCAAAGCCCCCAAGCCAAGTCAAAAATTCATAGAGCTCGGGATTTTTCACAAAGAAAGGATCATAGAGATGACCATGCTCAATTCGAACCCGAAGATTTTGAGACCAGACATTTAAAAAGGGCGCCATTTTAAATCCGCCCCAATCGTCCAGAAAATTTTCAAGGACGATATCGTGATTGCCAATGACATAATAAAGATTCCGGCCACGACTGGAAAACTGTTTCATAGCCCGAAAGACTTCAGGAACTTCGCGAGCAATCTTGGTAAAAGAGACTTGGGCGATTTCAAAGCCATCGCCATTGATCACAACATCATAGCCTTGGGCCGAGGCCCAATTGAGAAATTCAACAGCCGGGTGCTTGGCATTTGAAAAAGGATTTCCCAAATGCAGATCAGAAATAATCACCAGATTTTGGTTTTTAATTTCAGTGATCATTTCACCAGCCTTGGGCTTCCAGCGACTTGAAATTCGCTGCTTTGCAGGATCGTCTTCAGTGAATCCAGACTGGCATCGTCTTTGTTGAGCTCCCAAAGCAGAGCATCGTTGGTGCGACGGATTCTTTTGGAAAAAGCCTGCAACATTTCAAAAGCAAAAGTGGGGTCTCGCCTGATTTTCAAAAGAAAGCCTCCAGGTTGAATGACCAACAGCTTTGTTCTTCCTTTGGCCCGAGCAGTGGCACTTCGCGGAAGAGATTCAAGCAAGGACATCTCGCCAACAAACTCGCCTTTTTTCAAAACAGCCAAAGTGATTTCGCCTTGCGAGGTTTTTTTACTGACAACCACTTCACCTTCAGTGACCACATACATCTCACGGCCTTCATCACCCTCGGAAAAAATGACATCGCCGTCTTCAATGATCAGCTGACTTTCTTGGGAAAATCGAAAATTGGATTCAAGATTAAGCATAGATTTTATGATAGCTGAGGCACTGAAAAAGTCGAGTCGACCCTAACTCAAACTGGCCTTCGGTGCCTGGTAACCGCCAAAACCTGTCTCAAGCATAGAAGCCACAGACAAACACAAATGGTCTTGATCTTCGGCCGCCACGACTTGAAGACTCAATGGAAGGCCCTCGGAAGAAAGTCCCATTGGCACTGCCGTTGACGGAAATCCCAATGCATTGATGACTCCAGTGCAAATAAAATCAAAAGGTCGAGTGTATGTCGAATGCAGCAGCGGAGCTTTGCGCGGATGGGTTGGCATCAGGATCACGCCATTTCGGCCCAACATCCGGCTGAGCTGAGATTTGAACTTTTGAAGGTCTAGCAGACGATCATCGATCAGCTCCCGTTCGGCCACCATTTGATCCAGAAATCCAGTCAATAAAGAGGGCAGAGTGTATTTTCGCCGACCCAGCATCAAGCGCAGAAATTCTTTGTGATAGCTCAGGGGTTCGCCAGCTGAGAGATATTTTGTAAATTCTTGCGCTTCAATGGACCAAGCTCGCGCTGTCCAAAAATCAAGCCCTCGTAAAAAAAGTTTGGAATCCGCCTCTTCAACGGAAGATCCCAATTCTTTCAAATACCGAGCGGCATGTTGGACACTTCTGGAAATGTCGTCTTCAGTTTCTGAAACACCATGGATGCGAGGGGAAGGTAAGAAAAAAACTTTCAGGAATTCAGGGTCTTTCACCAAAGACTGAAAACGAAAATCCGTTTTTGTGTTCTGATCAATTTCATCGGGACCCACTATCAACCGAAACAGAATCTCAAGATCAGCTGCTGAGCGGGCCAAAGGGCCCATCACGGTGAAAGGATATTTTTTCCCGACAATTTCATGCGCCGTTTCGGGGTAAAGCGGGAAGTGCCCAGTCAAAGGAACCACTCGGTCCGAAGGCTTGTGGCCAAAAATCCCACAAAAAGCAGCTGGAAGGCGAATAGATCCGCCAATGTCACTGCCAATCCCAAAAGCCGAAGCTCCAGCGCTGATAATAGCACCTTCGCCCCCAGAGCTGCCACCGCAAGTTCGTTTCAAATCATAGGGATTGCGAGTCTCACCGTAAACGACATTGTCACATTCAAACCAAAATCCCAATTCAGGCACATTGGTGGTGCCTAGAAAAATCCCGCCGGCCGCAAGAATTCGATCAATCACGCTGGCATTGTGCTGAAGCACGCGTTCCCGGTGATGAATGGATCCCATAGTCGAGCGAAGCCCGCGATTGGCGATCATCTCTTTGCAAGTGAAAGGCACGCCAAAAAGTGGAGGCAGATTTTTCTTTTCCTCGGCACTGAGCTTGGCAATCACTTGGTCTTTGGAACGAGCTGATTCACGAGCTTGGTCGTAGGAAGTCTCGATCACTGCATTGAGTGTCGAATTCACTTTCTGAATTTGAGAAATATGTTCTTCAACAACTTGAAGAACCGTTTTTTCTTGGCTTCGAATTTGAGCGGCAATTTCATAAGCCTTCATGATCTTTAAACGTTGAATCGGAAAAATAGGACATCGCCGTCTTTCACGACATATTCCTTTCCTTCCACTCGATATTTCCCGGCATCTTTCACAGCCTGTTCAGATTTGAAATGAAAAAGATCTTCACAGTGGTAGGCCTCAGCGCGAATGAATCCACGCTCGAAATCAGTGTGGATGACGCCAGCCGCTTGCGGAGCTTTTGTTCCTCTGCGAATCGTCCAGGCGCGAACTTCTTTTTCCCCAGCAGTGAAGTAAGTCTGCAGTCCCAACAGCTGATAGGCCTCACGGATCAGGCGGTTCAGGCCTGGCTCTGTCGCTCCCATGGACGAGAGAAATTCTTTTTGCTCTTCTTTTGGCAATTGAGCAATTTCAGCTTCCATGGCCGAGCAGATCATGATGGTGGTGTTGCCCTCTTCTTGCGCTCTTTTTTCAACATCGCGAACCCATTGATTTCCACCAGCAGCGAAATCCGTATCTGAAACATTGCAGGCGTACAGAACGGGTTTGGCAGTGAGAAGGTGCAGGTCCTTTCGGAAAGGCTCTTCTAAATCATTCAGTTCCACAGAACGGGCTGGAAGTCCCTTGCTCAGAGCTTCGTAAATTTTCTGAGTCACTTCGAATTCCATTTTCAATTTTTTATCTGTGGTGGTGCGAGCTGCTTTTTCCACTCGCTTGATTTTCTTTTCAACTGAATCCAAATCAGCAAGCATGAGTTCGGTGTTGATGACTTCCATATCTCGAAGCGGATCCACAGAACCCGAAACATGCACGATATTAGGATCATCAAAGCAGCGAACCACGTGGACGATTGCATCCGTCTGCCGAATGTGACTGAGAAATTGATTTCCCAAACCTTCCCCTTGGCTGGCGCCTTTGACGATGCCGGCAATATCGACAAACTCCATGGCTGTGGGGATGACACTTTGGGGTTTGATAAATTCGGTGATTTTATCCATTCGTGGATCGGGAACAGTGACGACTCCCACATTGGGATCAATGGTGCAGAAAGGATAATTGGCGGCTTCTGCTTTTGCCGATGTCAAAGCGTTGAAAAGAGTGCTCTTCCCAACATTCGGAAGTCCGACAATGCCCACTTGTAAAGCCATGATTCACTCCTGCGATTGATTGTACTTGGTTGAGGCTTTTGACAAGCCTTCAAATATCAGTGATTCCAGAGCATCGCCCGCTTTGTTGAGAAAGTCAGGCAGTTGCTGTTGTTCCTGCTCAGAAAACTTTTGCAAAACATAATCGGGAACTTTCATCTCTGGATGAGGAGGTCGCCCCACGCCCAGCTTCAGCCGGCAGTAATCCGAAGTCCCCAAAAGCTCATGAATATTTCGAACTCCATTGTGTCCCCCATGCCCACGGTTTTTCTGAAAGCGAAGAGAGGCAAAAGGCAAATCGATTTCATCATGAAGCACCACAAATTTTTCCAGAGGAATTTTGTAAAAGTGCATCAGTGCCTGAACCGATTGCCCGGAAAGATTCATAAATGTCATGGGTTTCGCCAGCAAAATCTCTTCACCATCCATTTTAAATCGACAAGTATGAGCTTTGTGCTCTTCACGCCAAGGAGGAGACCCAGCACCCATGGCAAAAAGGTCAACAGCCATAAAGCCAATGTTATGGCGAGTGAGCGCATATTTTGAACCCGGATTTCCGAGACCGACAACGAAATACATGAGTGATCGTTTTAGTCTATTTTCAGAGGGAAAGCGATTTTTTT
>JBGGMM010000087.1:0-8606 GCA_041288045.1 Pseudobdellovibrionaceae bacterium
TGAAACATCGCCAGAGCCTGGAAGATGTGAAGCATCTTTTTATGAGCGCCTTTCGCACCAATCTCATGATCACTTTGATCTGTGTGGCCGGTGTGAGTGCTTTAGTTGGCGAAGTCGGGGCAGTGATTTTCAATTCCACGGATCCAAAATTTGCCATTGGCTTGATGGCGGTTCTGATGTGGAATTTGCTTTTGCCCTGGAATCTCGGCTGGAGCTTATACTTAGGAGCTGGCGAAGAGAGAAAATCTTTTATTGTCTCTTCTTGGGTTTGCACTGTCAGTAAAGTTCTTTTGCAGATCGCTTTCGTCCCTTGGGGGATTGGTGCTGTCGCTTTCAGCTATGCTTTGTCGTTTTCTCTGCAGTTGATTTGGATTTTCCGGTATTTAAAGAGTGCCGGCTTTTCTTTGACAGAGCTTTTGGCTCAGTATGTGAAAATCGGCTGGGTCCCTTTCTTGCTGGCATTGGGCTTGGGAGTTCTAGGACTCGGTAGCTCTAACAGCTTGGCTCTGTTAGGTCTGAAGCTCGTGGCATTTGGGATTTTGTGTTTGCTGCTGATTTTTCAATTTGTGCTCACCGAAGAAGAGAAAAATCTTTTTTCAAATCGCCTGAGAAAGAGGGCTTCATGAAAAAAGTGTTAGCTCTTGTCACCAAAGCCACCAGCAGTTTGGATTACCTTCTTCCTTTGGTTCTGCGCAGTCGGGCTCTGCATCCGGATTGGCAGTGGAGCATTTTGTTCTGGGGCTCCATTGATAGCATCACCAAAGGTCAAAAGACCTATCTGGAGCTTCTCAAAGGGCAGGCCGAAGTTTTTTCTTTGGAAGACTTCACGGGGCCTTTTCCATTTCAAGCTCTCAGTTTTGCCGACAAAGCCAGTCAGGGATTTCTTTCCCAGGCTAGCGGGACTTTTCTTTGCAAACGAATTTTAAAAAAATTCAAACCGGATTTGGTTCTCTTTGATCACCGCGAAGGGCGCTATCCCTTTTTGGATCAAATGAAAAAAGAAGTGGTGCGAGAGAATGTGTTTTCGATTCTCGTGCCACATGCGCCTCATCACACCGGGGTTGAGGCCTTTGTGCGCTTTTCCGACTGGTGTGAAATGCCGGATCGGTCTGAGTATTGGATGCCCTTTATTCATGATCGCTACTCTTCAAAGAGCACAGTGCCAGCTGATCGCTTTGTGCATGTGGGATATCCGGGACTGGATTCGGATTGGCTGGAAAAATTGAAAGCAATTTCTGCGACTCCGCGAAAGAAAGTTCATGTTCTGTTGATGGCGCGAAAAATATTTCCGCCTGGAGTGCGCGAATTTCCGCCAGGCCACGATCATTTTGCTTTTTTCTATGACGAATTTCAAAATCTGCTCAAAGGTGTGGACCAAGCGGTGAGTGAAATTTTTCCTGAATATGAAATTTGCATCAAGCCCCATCCCTCCACAGATCGGGAGTTGCTGAAGGAAATCTGCAAAGGCTTTGAACATGTCGGAATTGCCAATGATTCGATCTATGGGCTTTTGAATCACTTTGATATTTTTCTTTCTTTCTACACGACGACGATTTTGGTGCCCTTGATTGCCGGCAAGCCTTCGTTCGTCATTGATTCAAGAATTCAAAATGAAATCCGACCTTGGCCGGAGCTTAAGGATCTTTACGAGGATCCGTCTTTCTTTGCCAAAGATTTTGCTGAACTCAAAAAACATTTAAAAGTTGTACGCGACAACGGCAGCGCTGAGAAACAGAGATTGCAAACCTCTGTTCAGCACGTGCGGAAATTCTTTCCTGATCGTGCCAGTGATAAAGCTTTGCTGCGAATGACAGAGGTATTGAAATGACTGCAAAAGAAAAAATTCGCAAGTCGACCACCATTGGCTCTTGGCTCTCTTCAGGGTCAATGATCATTGCAGATTTGATGACGAAAGCCGGGCTGGATTGGCTGGTGCTGGATCATGAACATTCCATGATGGACTATGAAACCATCCAAGGACTGATTGTGCAGACGCAAGCCAATCGCTGTCTGTCTTTTGTGAGAGTCGGCGCCAATGATGCCTTGATCATCAAAAAATTTCTCGATGCCGGCGCAGATGGAGTGATCGTTCCGATGATCAAGAGTTTGGCTGAAGCCAAGCAAGCTGTTCAAAATGTTTACTATCCCACCACTGGCAGTCGGGGAGTGGGCCTTTATCGAGCGCAAGCTTATAGCTATGGCTTTGAGGACTACGTTGAGCGCCATCAAAAAGAACTGGTATTGATTGTTCAAATTGAACACATCCAAGCCCTGCAGGAGCTTGAGCAAATTTTGCAAGTGCCAGAGATTGATGGCATTATCGTGGGACCTTATGATCTTTCCGCTTCTATGGGAATTCCCGGACAGTTTGAACATCCTGAATTTTTAAAAGCGCTCAAGAAAATTGAATCCTTGGCCAAAGGCAGTGGCAAAGCCATGGGAGTGCATGTGATACAGCCTGAGCATCAGCAGGTTTTGGAAAAGCAGAAAGCGGGTTATAATTTCATCGCTTTCAGTTTGGATTTTTTGCTGCTGGGGAAAAAGCTGCGAGATGAGCTGGGTTCAATCAAAAAATCAATGGGAGGTTCGCTGTGAGTTCCAAAGAAACTCTCAACGTGATGGTTTTTGGCGGCTCTGGATTTATGGGAAGCCATCTTTGCGATGAACTCACCAGATCCGGCCACCAAGTCACTGTTTACGATGTGGTGAAGTCTCCATGGCTTCAGCCCAATCAGAAAATGATCGTCGGTGATATTTTAGAAAAAGAAGCTCTGGTTAAAGAGCTCAAGCAATGCAAAACGGACGTGGTCTATCACTTTGCTGGCATTGCCGACATTGATGAGTGCCATCGCGACTCTCTCAAAGCGATCAAGTACAATGTTTTAGGGACTGCCACTTTGCTTGAGGCTTGTGCCGAAGCTGGAGTGAAGAAATTTGTGCTGGCAAGTTCAGCCTATGTCTCGAGCGACAAGGGTTCTTTTTACCGAGTGACCAAGCAGGCCTGTGAAGGACTGGTCGAAGAGTACCACAAAAAATTTGGCTTTGATTATGTGATCCTTCGTTACGGCTCGCTGTATGGACCGCGCTCGGATGCGAGGAATTCGCTTTTTCGATTGGTGAGTCAAGCGCTGCAAGACAATCAGATCATTTACAAAGGCTCAGGCGAAGAGAAGCGCGAATTCATCCATGTTTTGGATGCTGCGAAATTAAGTGTGCAAATCTTGAATCCCAAATATTCAGGACAGAAAATTCTGCTCACGGGCAATCGCACGGTTGAATACAAAGAGCTTTTGGAAATGATCCAAGAAATGCTCAAAGGCAAAGTGAAAATCGAATTTGATCCGCAACATGCGGGCACTCATTACAAGCTTTCGCCTTACACTTTTCAGCCAGATATTGTTCACAAGCTGGTGGGTGATTACCATGTGGATTTTGGCCAAGGACTTTTGGCGCTGATCCAGGAAATCCATGAAATGAAATCTAGGAAATGAAAATGAAGTTTGAAACTGTATTTTTCGATTTTGACGGTGTTCTCTTGGACACTTTAGAAGCCAAGGGCAGGGCGTTTCAAAAGGTCTTCTCGCGTTTTGGCGGCAAGGTGGCCGATCAGGTTTATGATTTTCATCTCAATCACGGCGGCTTGAATCGCAAGCAGAAAATTCAAGAATGCCACAGACGTTTCGTTGGCTCTGAAATCAGTGAAGAGCTTCTCAATGAAATGCTCTCGCTGCTGGCCACTGAAATGCAAAATCAGCTGTTTAGCTGTGTGCCGGTCAGTGGAGCTTTGCAATTTATGAAATCCCACCGAGAAGCAGGCGGCAGAGCTTGGGTGGTTTCGGCTGCGCCTGAGAATGAAATCAAAGATCTCTGTGTTCATTTTGGCTATGCACCCTACCTTGAAGGCATCCACGGCTTTCCCAATCCGAAAAGTGAGCAGATGAAAAAGGTTTTGGCTCAATTTTCTCTGAATCATAAGAATTGCGTGATGATTGGCGATGCTCAAGAAGACTTAAAGGCGGCTTTAGAGAATCAAGTGCCCTTTTTACTTCGAAAAACTCCTTACTCGACTTTTGCGAAAGAATATCAAGGGCTTTCAATTGCTGATTTCAATTCAATCCAACAGGCCTTGGAGAAATTATGATTGAAGTTTTATTGACCTCTACTTCTTTTCAGGATCAAAAAGGACCGCATCTGACTCGTTTGATGTCTGATAAGCGCTTCAAAGTCATTTCAAAGCGCGGCCCGCTGAAAGAAGCGGAATTAAAGCCTTTGGTTTCTCAGTTTGATGCCATTCTCTGTGGTGATGATGAATACACCCGAGAGATCCTCTCGCTTTGCAAGGGCCGCTTGAAAGTCCTTTCGAAATACGGTGTGGGCTTAGATAAAATTGATTTAAAAGCCGCGAAAGAATTTGGCATTCCAGTTCGTTCTTGTGCGGGGGTGAATTCGAAATCCGTAGCTGAGCATGTGTTTGCTCTGCTTCTTTTCGGGGCGAAAAACATGGAAGCTTCGGTCGCTTCGGTTCGCAAGTATGATTGGACTCGTCCGATTGGATTTGATTTGGTTGAGAAAAAACTTCTGATTGTGGGCTATGGAAATATCGGCAAAGAAGTGGCGAAAAGAGCTTTGGGATTTGAAATGAAGGTTTCTGTTCTGGATCCCATGGCCAAATCCACGGATTCTTTTCATCGTTTTGAAGATTTGAAAGAAGCTTTTCAATGGGCGGATGTGGTGTCTTTGCACTGTCCGATGACCGAGCAGACAAAAGGAATGATCAATCTTTCGCTTTTGCAGAATGTGCAGAACCTCACGCTCATCAATACAGCTCGTGGTGGATTGGTGGTGGAAAAAGACATTATCGAAGCTCTCAGTAAGGGCCATTTGCGAAACTACCTAGCCGATGTGTTACAAACAGAGCCGATTGAGCCTTCAAGCCCTTTTCCCAAAGATCCAAAAGCCGTGGTGACGCCGCATATTGGCTCTCGCACCACGGACAATATTTTCAAGCAGGGGATGATGGCGCTTGAAAATATGTATGAGGAGTTGGGCCTTGAGTAATTGTGTTGCTTTGCTACCCATGAAAGGGCATTCGGCTCGAGTGCCGAATAAGAACATCCGAACTTTCGCTGGTGAGCCGCTTTTTTTCAAAGTGGCTCACTGTCTGCAAGCTTGTGATTTTATCGACAAAATTTTAATTGATACGGATTCGCCAAAAATTTCTGAAATGGCCCTTAAAAACTTTTCGAAAGTTCAGATTGTCGAGCGGCCGGCTCAGCTTTTGGGTGATGATGTGCCGATGAACTCAATCATTGCCCATGATATGTCGCAAGTTCCGCATCAGTATTTTTTGCAGACGCATTCGACCAATCCGCTTCTCAGTCCTGAGACTTTGACAAAAGCTTGGCAGGATTTTCAAGCAGGATTGGCTCAGGGCAAGCAGTCTTTGTTTTCAGTCACTCGATTGCAGACTCGGCTTTATGACCATCAGCTCAAGCCCATCAATCACAATCCCAATGAACTTTTGAAAACTCAGGATCTTCCTCCCTGCTATGAGGAAAATTCGAATTTTTATTTTTTTACTAGGTCCTCGTTTCTGGAAAGTGGAAAGCGAATTGGTTCGAGCTTTTCGATTTTTGAAATGAACAAGCTGGAAGCTTTGGATATCGATTATGAAGAAGACTTTCAGCTGGCTGAATTCGTTTATAAAATGAAGAAGGAGAAAAAGTGAAAGAAACCTCCCAAGACCTCAAATCCTCTTTGAATACTCTGATTGACGAGATTTCTGAAAAGCACCGCATGCACCGAAAGGCCCAGTTCCTTCTCGACATCCGTGGGCTTCTGGTCATCAACAAGCTCGAAGGCTGTTACGCTGAGTTCGGTGTTTACCGAGGCGAGATGATGTATGCGGCTGCAAAAGTTCTGGGCCAGAGAATCACCAAGTATCTGGGCTTTGACACATTTGAAGGGCTGCCAGAGCCCGAAAAAAACGACGAAAGCATTTTTGTCTTTGAACAGGTGGGCTTTATGAAAGCGCCTGAGGATTTTGTCAAAGACATGATGAGCGGGTATCCTCATGCTTTGGTCAAAGGAGATTTTCGTCAGCCACAAGTGCAAGAGGAGATTCACAAATCCGTGGGCAAGGACTGTATCTCGGTTTTGAGCCTGGACTGCAATTGGCCAAGCTCTGTCGAAGCTTCTTTGGACGTTTCGGCTCCGCATTTGGTCAGTGGCAGTATTGTTTATTTTGACGACTACTATGTGGGCACTCGAGCTGGCGATTATATGAAACCGATCATGGAAGCTTTTGAAAAAAAGCATGGGATGAGATTCGTTGATTTTAAAGTTTATGCTCCTTGTGCTCGGGCTTTTTTGATTGAGAAAAAATAAGAAGGTGATGGATGAAAACTGAAATTCAAATCGGTTCCAGAAAAGTGGGTCCAGGACACAAGCCATTTCTCATTGCCGAAATGAGCGGAAACCACAATCAATCTTTGGACCGCGCGATGGTCATTGTCGAAGCAGCGGCCAAAGCCGGGGCACATGCTCTGAAACTTCAGACTTACACAGCTGAAACCATGACTTTGGATTTGAATGAAGGGGATTTCAAAATCAACGACGAAAAAAGCCTCTGGGCAGGCCGAAATCTGTATGATCTCTACAAAGAGGCCTACACTCCATGGGACTGGCATGAGCCCATCATGAAAAAATGCAAACAGCTCGGTATGGAGTGCTTCAGCTCACCCTTTGATGAAACCGCCGTGGATTTTCTCGAAAGCCTCAAGGTCCCTTGCTATAAAATCGCAAGCTTTGAAAACACCTGCGTCCCACTTCTGAGAAAAGTCGCAAAAACAGGGAAGCCCATGATCATTTCAACCGGCATGGCATCTGCTGAAGAGCTGACGGACACAGTTCGCTTGGTCAAAAGCTTGGGTTGTGAAAATCTCATTCTTCTGAAATGCACCAGCACTTACCCAGCGACTCCAGAAAACACCAACATCATAACAATCCCAGACATGCGCCAGACCTACGACGTGCAAGTCGGACTTTCCGATCACACCATGGGAATCGGAGTCTCAGTCGCCAGTGTCGCTCTCGGCGCCACAGTGATCGAAAAGCACTTCACATTGAGAAGAGCCGATGGCGGAGTGGATTCCACATTCTCTATGGAACCGGAAGAATTCAGCCATTTGTCCATCGAAACCGAAAGAGCCTGGCAGAGCATCGGCCGAGTCGTCTACGGCTGCCAGAGCCCGCAGGAAGAAAAATCAAAAGCCTTCCGAAGATCCATCTACGTCGCCGAAAACATCAAAGCCGGCGAAACCTTCACAGAAAAAAACGTTCGCTGTGTGAGACCTGGATTCGGACTTGAAACCAAGTACTATGATGATGTGATTGGAAAGAAGTCGAATCAGGATTTGAAGAAGGGGATGCCGATGAAGCTGGAGTATACGAAGTAGCTGAAATCACTAGAGGAAGAAGGGCGAAGGGTATCAAACCTACGCAACTAAGTCGCGTCGCCCTGGGTATCGGTCACACCTTAAGAATCCAAAACCAAAGCTCTGTCCAAAACTCGTGGGTCGGTCCTCCTGACACGTTCATCCTGGAAAGGAGGGCATAAATGCCCTCGCCCCTTTAGGGGCGGACATAAATGTCCGAGTTTCCAGGATGCACAACTAGGAGGGTTGACCCGGATGGAGACGAGTATCGGATTTATTTGAGATATTGGAATTAGAAACAGAGCTAGACAGAAATCACAGATTCAAAGAAAGCACCCAGTAAACCCCAGACTCATCCCGGACTTCCGAGATTTTGCGAAACCGCGCCTTCTCAAAGCTCTTGATAGACCCCACATTGCTTTCTTTGATTTCAGCAATGAAAATCTTTTGCTCCGGAAACTCAGCTTGAAAATGGTCACAACCCTTGGCAACCAATTGCGAAGACAAGCCTTTTCCGCGAAATTCAGGGGCAATCGCCACGCTGGTTTGCGCTTTCCCATCGGGCAAAAGATCGACCCGAAACTGTCCGCAGGGCTTTCCCAGATAACGACCTACATACAATCTGCAATTGGAATCTTGAAGTTTTTTGCTGAACCAATTTTCATGCTGCTCTTTAGAAACTGGATCCGTATTCTTCGACATGGCTCTTGTCAGATCCTCGTTTCGAAGTTCCAGGAGAAAATCAGAATCACTTAATTTCGCTCGAGTGATTTGAAGTTTGGAATCCTTCGAATTTGGAAAAAGGGATTGCAAAAGCAAAGTTGGAAATGGACGCACTGTTTTCTGACCCAAATTTCGTATTTTTTCCAAAGTTGGCTCGTCTTTAACAATGGCCTCCAATTTTATAAGGCAATCCTGATAAGAAACCGAGTCGGTAGAACCCAAATAAATCTGCAGTCCCGCTTTTGCCAAATCTTCGGCGATTTTCCTTTGATTCTCGGCCACAGAAACCACCACGCCAGGCAGGCCCAAATAAAGCCTTTCCCAAGTCACTGTGCCGCCACTTCCAAAATAGAGATCTGCTTCAGCCATCAGATGATCCCAATCAGGCGGAGAGATCAAAATTTCGAAATGTGAGGCCTTTTGGATATTTTGAAGTTCAGACAGTCG
>JBGGMM010000088.1:0-10395 GCA_041288045.1 Pseudobdellovibrionaceae bacterium
ACTCGCATGGCCATCTCTCAAGACGGCTCTGTCGGGATCGGAACCAACAAACCAGTTTCATTTGTTCAAATCGCCTATCCAGGAATGATCTCAGCCATTAACAATGCGAATACTTATTTGCAAATCGGTGGTGATGAAAGCACGTCCAACGGTCACCGCTTGATCGGCTTTGGATACACCACTCCGTCCAACACTTATTCTCCGGCCTATATGGGTTATCAGGAAAGTAGCAGTGCTGGGCAATCAAAAGGTGATTTGATTTTCGGAACTCGCAGCACAACCTCGGACGCGCAACCTGAAGAACGAATGAGAATTATGAGTTCCGGAAATGTGGGAATCGGAACAAATGCTCCCGGCACAAGCTTGGATGTGAGTGGCGCGATCACTGTTCGCCCGACGGGAACAGCCAGTGGCAATACAGGACAAATCCTTTTGCGAGAACTTTCTGTCAATGGCACAAACACTGTGACCCTCAGAGCACCTGATGCCTTAGCGGCCGATGTGAGCTTTGCTCTGCCAAGTGGTGACGGATCCAGTGGCCAAGTGCTGTCGACCAATGGATTGGGAGTTCTGACTTGGATCGATGCCGGCAGCAGCAATGGTTTTGTCGATGGTGGAAACTCTTTCGGTCAAGCTGGAGATCTTGGAACCAATGATAACAATCCACTTTATTTAAGAACCAACAGCAACACCAAGATGACGATTTTAGCTGCAGGCAACATTGGGATTGGGACGACCAATCCGACTTATAGCCTCAGCTTCAGTGGAGATTCCTCTCGCACCATCGGAATGGAAAGACATTCCACTGCCGGCACTGCAGGCAGCGATCTGATTCTAGCTGCCGGCGGAGCAACCAGCGGATCTTCCAACAAAGATGGTGGCGGGCTTCAGTTGAAAGCAGGAACTGCCACCGGAAACGGCGGATCCAATATTTCTTTTTACGTGGCGCAAGGAAATCAAGGACCTGGTACCACTGATCGGCTGGCTGATATTTTTATGGGCGGCATTGATGGCACAACTCGAAGCGTGCGGTTAGGGATCGGATCATCTGCCGCCGGAAATTACAGTACAGCTTTGGGTTACAGCGCTTCGGCTCAAGGCAACTATAGCGTGGCTGTTGGTCCCAACTTTTATGTCAGTGGCACAAATAGCATGGGTTTCAATCTCGATACCACCAACCGAACTCTTTCTCAGGATAGCACCATGGCCATCATGGGTGGGAATGTCGGAATCGGTACGACGATTCCAGGTTCAGGAACCAAATTGAATGTCGATGGTCAGATCCGCTCCAAGTCGGCATCAATTGCCACGGGCTCAGTGGACTGGTCGGCTGGAAATACAGTCACCACTTCTTTTGATTGCGGAAGCCAAATCAGTATGGCCAACATTCGCGATGGAGGGAGCTACACTCTTGTGGTCACTGGCACGGGCACCACTCAATGTGATTTCAACACGGCCACCACTGGCGATGATGCGGGCACTGTGACCTATCGCTTCAGTCCTCCGAATTCGACCCGATCAGCTTCGACACACACGATTTATTCTCTCTTAAGAGTCGGCACCATTGTTTACATTTCATGGATTGGCGGATTTTAGATGTATGATGAAAATTCAAACCGCGCTGCTTAGATTAGCACTCATCTTGTCCGGTTTGACTCCGGTTTTGGTTTTCTTTTACGCCACTCCCGATTCATCGGCCTATCAGGCCCGCATCATGTTCTGGAAATCCCAGTGCCCGATCACTTACGGTGCCCACATCAGCGTCAACGGGCAAGTGAATGCTGTGCTTGTCGATGGCACCACGACTTATATCGGTGGCAACTTCACCACCATTCAAGGGCAAGCCAGAAACAATCTCGCCGCCATTGACAACAATGGCAACCTGCTCGCTTTCAATCCCAATATGAACGGAGCCGTCAACGTTTTGAAAAAAGATGGCGGCACTCTTTACGTCGGCGGAGATTTCACCAATCTGCATGACTATCTCACCACTCAAGGTGTGGAGGTCAGCTCAGCCGGCGCTGTGAACACCAGCTTTCCCTCAGTCTCAGGCGGAACCATCAAAGCGGTGGTTCCTGATGGCAGCGGCGGTTGGTTCATTGGTGGATCCTTTACCAGTGTCGGCGGCACTGGTCGGACTCGTTTGGCCCGCATCAATTCCGACGGCAGCTTGCACGCCTTCAGTGCCACTGCCAATGGCACAGTCGAAGCTTTGGCTCTTTCAGGAACCACTTTGTATGTGGGAGGAGCCTTCACCGATCTTTCTGGAGGTGGGCGCATCAGCATCGGTGCTGTGAACGCGAATACTGGTGTGGTCACTGCCTGGAATCCAATCACCAATGTGGGCGGAACTGTGCGAACCATGGCCCTCAGCGGGACCACACTTTATATCGGTGGGGATTTTATCAGTGTTGGGGGAGCCAGCCGACTTCGATTGGCGGCTCTTGACACCACTGTGAACACCAACAATGCTCTGGCCTGGAATCCCACTGTCAATGCAGGCGTGTACTCAATCAAGGTATCTGCCGACGGCAACACTCTTTATGCCGGTGGAAATTTCACGAATGTCGGTGATTATCAAGCTTCTCAGGGAACAGAGATCAACACTTCCGGAGTTGCCAATGCCAGTTTTCCGCTGGTGACCGGTGGTGCCGTCAGCACGGCTGTCAGTGATGGCAGCGGCGGTTGGTACATTGGTGGATCCTTCACCACTGTGGGTGGCCAAGCTCGAAACCGAATTGCTCGTATCAATTCTGACGGAAGTGTTCACAGCTTCAACCCAGGAGCTGATAGCGGGATCTCAGGCATGATTCTGATTGGCAGCACTCTGTATGTGAGTGGCTCTTTCTCGACAATCGGTGGTGCCACTCGCAATCGAATGGCGGCTTTGGACACGACCTTGGATACCAACAACGCCACAGCTTGGAATCCAAATTTCAATGGGACCATCAACGCTCTCGTCGCCAACGGCACAACAATCTATGCCGGTGGAGCTTTCACACAAATCGGCGACACGCAAAGCACCTCGGGCGGAGAGCTGGATCTGACTACGGGAAAAATGACCACCACTTTCCCAGCCATCACCGGCGGCGATGTGTTGGCCAGCGCTCCCGACGGCAGCGGCGGTTGGTACATCGCCGGAACATTCACAAGCGTCGGTGGAACTGCTCGCAATCGCATTGCCCGCATCAATTCTGACGGAACTCTGCATGCTTTCAATCCCGATGCAGATGGCGCCGTCAATGCTCTCGTTCTCAGTGGCAGCACTCTGTATGTCGGTGGAGCTTTCACCAATATCGGCGGCTCGACGCGAAACCGAATCGCAGCCTTAAACACCGCGCTGGACACGGGTAATGCCACTCTTTGGAATCCCAATGCCGACAACACAGTGAATGCACTTTTGCTCTCAGGCACAACCATGTACGTGGGTGGAGGCTTTGCCAATATCGGTGGTGCCGCTCGCACACGCATTGCCGCCTTGGACACAGCCACCAACACCAACAATGCCACTCTTTGGAATCCCACTGCAGATAACACCGTTCGAAGTTTTGCGATCAATGGAACCACTCTCTATGTGGGTGGAAGCTTCGCCAACATTGGAGGCTCAGCGCGAAATCAGATTGCTGCTCTTCTCACCACAACCAACACCAATAATGCCACTGCTTGGAATCCGAACTCCAATGCGACTGTCAATGCAGTCCTTCTTTCAGGGACCACTTTGTATGTGGCCGGAGGCTTTTCCAGTATTGGAGGTTCTTCGCGAAATGCGATTGCCGCTCTGAACACAGCCGTGAACACCAACAATGCCACGGCTTGGAATCCCGCTGCCAATTCCTTTTCTTCAGCCGCATCTTTAGCTCTTTCGGGAACCACTCTGTATGTTGGTGGAAATTTCTCTTATGCCGGTGGACAAACGCGGTCGCGAATTGTCGCTCTGAACACAGCTGTGAACACCAACAATGCTCTCTCTTGGGAAGGCGCTGGCACTGGGACCGCTGGAACTGTGAATACGATTTCACTGACTGCGACCAAAATGTATATCGGTGGAACCATCACTGTCTTAGGCGGAAGAAACAGATCCAGACTGGCTGCTCTTGATACGACGGCTGCAACCGATATGGTCACCAATTTCAGTCCGGGATTGGACAATGATGTCAAAGCTGTGGCTTTCGCTAGCAACATTCTCTATGCCGGAGGCGACTTCAGCGCGACGGCTTCTGTGAATCGAAATCGAATGGCGGCCTTTGACATGACGACGAGCACGGGCGCGCCCACCTCTTGGAATCCTGGCATCAGCGGGAATTACCCTTTCTTCTATTGGGTCAGCGCCATGGCGGTCTATGGTGGCAATGTCTATGTGGCCGGAAATTTTCGAATCTTAGGAGGGCAAGCGCGAGCTTCATTGGGTGCAGTGAGCGCCTCCACTGGCCTTGCAACAGCGTGGAATCCTGTGATTGGCTTTGACGATGCTTCTGGTGGATCGACTGTGCAGTATGCCTCAGAACTTTCGATCATGGGGGATACTTTGTACGTCGGAGGATTTTTCAATTCATTCACCAATGTTCCCAGAGAAAATTTGGCCGCTTTTGATCTTCTCACTGGCAGCGACACTCCCACGGATTGGCATCCAGCCACCAATGCGGCTGTCTCCTGGATCAGCAATGACGGAACCGACCTCTATGTCGGCGGCAGTTTCACTCAGATCGGTGGAACTCCCCGCTCCAGATTGGCTTCGATTAGCACCCTAACAGATACCAACAATGTCACCACTTGGGATCCAAGCGCCGATGCCACTGTCTTGAGTATTGAGGTCTCGGGAACAACTGTGTATGCCGCTGGAAATTTCAAAATGATTGGTGGTGCGGTCCGATCGAAAATCGCTGCCATTAGCACAAGCACAAACACGAATAATGCCACTGCCTGGAATCCCAACTCTTCAGGTCAGGTCAACAGCCTTTCGCTCAATGGCACCACCCTTTATGTCGGCGGCAGTTTTTCACACATCGGGGGACAGCCGCGGCTGAATGCTGCAGCCCTCGACACTACGACTAACACCAACATGGCCTCCAGTTGGAATCCCGGGGCGAACAACACAGTGGATGCAATCTCCGCTTCGGGAACTGCAATCTACGTCGGTGGGCAATTCACAAATATCGGCGGAACTCCCCGGGGACGACTTGCCGCTCTGGACACTGGCTTTAACACCAACAATTCGACCTCTTGGAATCCAAGCGCCGATGGCTCGGTCAAAACGCTTTTGCAATCCGGAAATTATTTTTACGTCGGCGGAAATTTCTCAAGCCTTGGTGGCCAGTTCAGAAATGATTTGGGAATGGTGGACACCACGGTCGCTGTCAACAATGCCACAAATTTCAATCCTTCAACGGTTGGCGGAGCCCAGGTCCTTCCCAATGTCTCTTACATCAATACACTGGCTCTTTCAGGAACCACTTTGTATGTCGGGGGAAATTTTGATTTTATCGGCAATGCTTCTCGCTGGAGCCTTGCCGCTCTCAACACTTTGCTAGATACGAACAATGCCACATCTTTGAATTCGGCTTTGAATTCTTTTGCGACTGTCAACAGCATCGCTCTGAGCGGAACGACTTTGTACGTCGCTGGAAATTTCAATTCTCTTGGCGGCCAAACCCGCAATCGCATTGGTGCCATCGATACGACAGTCGCCAGCAACAATGCCACCACTTGGAATCCGAACGCAAACGCCACAGTCTCCACGATCTTACTTGAAGGCACGAATCTCTATGTGGGCGGCTCTTTCACCAACATCGGAGGAGCCAGTCGCAATTATCTCGCCATGCTCTACACAGGCCGAGCGACGAATATGGCGGCACCATGGAATCCCAATGCAAGTGCAGCGGTTTCAGCTCTAGCATCGAATGGTGCTGGCACCTATACGGTGGGCGGAAACTTCACAACACTGGGTGGATCGGCGAGCCGAATCCGTGCAGCGACTTTGAGTGGCTGCGGGAATTAATTGCAGACACCTTGCTCTTCAGCACAAGTATAGGGCGAGCAACCATAACTAGTAGCACTGACGCAAGCATCTCTCGCACCGGCGTCTCGACAGGTAGGTTGATCCGGATAATCTGAATACGGCACGAACATACTTGTGTAACCGAGACAGGTCATTCGCCAGCAAGTGCAAGTGCTCGTTGGGCAGACCGCATGCGGGCGATCCATTGAATCTGTCCAAATGATAAGATTCGGACTGGCTGAAAGCAGCGTGGTTCCCATGAGAAAAACTCGGGTGGCTCCAGGAGACATATTGACTGTTGAAATGACTCCGCTTGAGCTTCTAGCTTGAATTGTACATGCCCCTGCAGTCGTACTTGCAGAACAAGAAGCCGAGGTCGATCCACTTGTACATGACCATGCCCAAGGTCCGGTGCCTGCCACAGCACTGGCCGTTCCGACGGCACAAAGTCCTGTCGTTGGAGCCGCCGCTCTTGAAGTTCCATCAGCAGCTCCACAGGTTGCGGTGGGTGGAGTGACTGAGCTGGCAGCACTGCAATTCGCATTCGTTGTGCTGCCGAAAACTCCACGGCAAATCCAAGTCCAAGGACCTGTTGCTCCGCCAACAATTGCTGACGATGATCCAGCTGAACAGCGATTGGCGAGAGGTGGTGGAGCTGCGAGAGTTTGTCCATTCGCTGGTCCACACACTCCGGCAACTGGAGTTCCGACACAGGTTCCAGCTGGCCTTGGAGCTTCATCGAGAGCAACGACTTCACTTGCTCGACCTTGAGTGAATCCTAATCTCGTCAGTGGCGAAGGCCGAGGCACACAAACAACTTCCAAACCACTGCTTCCCCAGCGAAGATCTGTCATATACTCATCAGCTTCACATCCCAAAGTGGTCGGCAAGTTTGCACAGGTCAGTTTCAATGTGAGTGGATCCACACTCACCACATATTGTCCCGGGCCCGCAGAGAGACCACCTAGTCCCGAACAATTGTTACCGGCAGGAAGAGGTTGGCAATTGGGAGTGTTGTCGGGATTCATCCCGGCAAAAACAGGCTGATCTGGGTTCAATGTAAAGCAATCGGTGGCTGTCACCTGAAGTGTATCATTGGGAACGAGAATGTCGATGTTGATGGGTTCAAAGGGGAAATCAATTCCATCATAAATCAAAGTTCCCATAATATGATTTGTCGAGCCAATCTGTACCAAACTGAGATTGCCTGGCATTCCCACTTTCACTCCACATAATTGAGGGGGCGTTAGCTCGCACTCGGCTCCAGGAATCAGAATTTCGATATCGTCTTTGAGATTGTTTCTGAGGCAGATCGCAACTCCCCCAGGACAGCCAGTGGTGCGAAAGGTAGTGGGCTGCATAGACAAAAGCCTGAGTTTGGCTTGGGCGGCGATAAACGAGGAGCGAATGCGAGGGGCCTTGAGTAGCACATCCGTTTGTTGGCTTTTTTGCATGAGGTATCCTGAAATCAATCCAACTCCAAGAGTCAAAACGATCGCAGTTAAAAGCGCCTGGCCTTTAGAATTTATCGACATAGGATGAACGTCCTCAACATCAAATTCCATCCTCCCATTTCTCAGCACAGTTTACCAAGATTTCTCAAAATGATCCGATCTAAGTCGAGACAGTCCAAAGCCTATTCTGAGAAATTCATCGGCATTTTCGGCGATCTTGATTTAAACTAGTGGATAGCATGCAAATCTCACTTTCAAATTCTCTTTTGAAATCCTCTGCAGGCATGTCTCTGATGTCAGTCATTATAGGCATGGCAATGATGGGCCTTTTGGCGCTGGCTTCTGCCAATATTCTTGCTGATACAAAAAGAGCAGAAATGACTGGAGAAGTCTCTTCGTTTCTTTCCCAGTCTCACACTTTAAGTATTTACAAAACTCGGTCGCTTCAAAGAATTAGAGCGATTCTAATGGCATCAGCCAATGCGAATTGCCCTGCTGCGCGAATGAGTGCCTGCCTGGCTGGAACAGGGACAAGTTGCCTTTTGTGCGCCAATCCCGATTTCGTTGCGATGCCTGCTCTGTCTTCGACATTCACTGAAAATCGAATTGTTGTTCGCAGCCTCGCCAGCTATCAAAGAGTGTGTACATCCGACTCATCCTGTGGAACTGTTCGGGTCCGCGTCGCTTCGACCTCCGCTGCAGATACCAGTCGCGGCATCGATGCCATGAGAAGAGATGTTGAATTCCATATTGCCGGAGCCTTCTTAGGCGACAAATCCGATTTTTCATTTGCTTGCACTTCTGGCGGAAAGGTTGTCACTGGCATCGATCAGGCCTCTCGCCAAGCCAAATGCGAAGGGATGCGCCTCATAGGCCCCAGCAATTGCACAAGCGCCCCAGTCAATGATCTGAATGCCGGATTACCTACTGGCTGCGCGACCATGGCAAGCATTGATTGCCCACGAGGAATTCGCCGAATTGGTTTGATGTCTGGACAGGGAGTCTGCTTGTGAGGAAGTCCGGCGGATTTAGCTTAATTGAGATCCTAGCTGCGACAGCCCTGATCTCAGTTTCAGCTCTGGGACTAGGAATGGGCTTACAGAAAATGGCCAAATCCCGACAAAACGTCAAAACTGTCACAGCTGGAATGGCCATTGAATCGGCGATTCAAGCAGCCATACAAGATCCAGTTCAGTATGATTCAGAAGCCATCTATGATATGCGTAATGGACTCAACAACGTCCGCACCATGAGCTTTGATTTGACTGTGGCGTTGGCGGATTCCGCGGATGTGAGCACCGTGACCATCCCGACAAACTCAAATGTCTATTTTAATTCCAATGGGTCTGTCTGCTCGTCTTGCCTTGAGAATACGACAGACTGGGCTTTTAAAGCGCAAATTGAAATCGAACGGCAGAATGTCCCAGGAGCCCCTGGAATTTTAACTTATGGCCTTGCTTACCGCTTTCAATACAATCCCAATCTTTATATTTTCAAAAACATGGGTGTTGCCGATAACGCCGGCTCTGGATCCCCTTCTGGTTCCGGCTCTGGTTCTGGCCCCAGTGCTTTTACCAATTCCGACTTTAAATGGATCATCCCTCGCGAAATTTATATGAATCCAGCTGGTCAATCCTGCGCACTTGGTTCACAGAATGTCGTAGTCACAGGCATTGATACAAATACTGGACAGGTCAACTGTCTGAAAGTGGGAGACGCAGACCCAGCCACTCGTTGTGCCCCAGGGCAAGTGGCAACGGGCTGGACTTATGAGACTTCCCCGAGCGGAGCCAAACTTCCTAAGCTGAAAATGGCTTGTAAAAATATTGCTCCTGCTGGCAATTGCCCCAGCCTGGCTCCTGGATATGATTACGCTGTCCAATCTATCGTCCCCGATTCTTTTGATCCCAATGCCACTTCACCTCGCCAAGGGCGCTGCATTTTTATTGCCGACCGAACACAAGCTGTGGCCATGCATTCTGGAACCTCGAAGAGGTCCGTGCGCTTTGATATCTGCCCTGATTTTTACACTTTTGTTCCAGCCCCAGCAAGAGCCGCCACCAATGGCTGCTGGTTTTCCTCTGTGACTCCTCTTCAGGGTTGGCGCGCTCAAGCTTGCCCGGCTGGATACACGGGCCAAGATTGGGTTCAAGATGTGGATCCCGCTTTACCTTTGGCAGTCACAGGCGTTGTCAGTGGCAGCAGTGTCACTTGCACATTACAAAACGACCAGCAGACCTTACCGCCTGGGCCCACCAATTACTCAGGCTATCAAGCTCTGGTACGAGTCGCTGGCACTTGTGTCTTGAACCCAGATGAATCCGTGGCCATGCCCCCCAACTGATCCCATTTTCATCTTCTTTTCATTTGAGACTCATTCTCAAAATTTCAGTGCGTCCGCTCAGCTTTCAGATTAGAGAGCTTGAGAGATTTTCAAATCCCCTTTCTCAAAGGACGCAAAATGAAAACATGGATTCTGGTTCTCGGTTTGTTGATTGGCTTTTCAGCTTTGGCAAGACCTGCTGTTCGCTATGATGAAGTCGCCTTCAGTGAAAGCTTTGGCCCCAAACTGTCTTCACAAATCCTTTCCGTGGATCTGCCATCTGAGGGAACTTTGCGCTTTTCTGGAGAGCGGGGACAAATGGGCTTTGGAACTTTTGATTACTACATTGGTGAAATTCACTTCTTGTTTGAAGATGGCAGCGGAGACAGCGTCGTGGTGAACCGCTGGTTCCAAAAAACTTTGCTTCTCCCCTACAAGTTTTCAAAATCTGTTCGTTCGCTGACAATCAGTGCTCAACATGACGATCGCTTGAGCAACGGAAATTCTCACCGGCTGACAGTCTCATTGGCGCGCTGACCGGATCCTCAGGTGCCTTTCTCTTTTTCCTTCACCCGCTGCGGCTTGCCGCGCTGGGTGAAGGAAAAAGAGAAAGGCACCCTCTG
>JBGGMM010000089.1:0-30167 GCA_041288045.1 Pseudobdellovibrionaceae bacterium
ACGATCAATGGAAGCACTTTTGTTCTGCTTGGAAGATATTCTTTCAATGTGGGAACAGCGGGATATGTGAAGATCAGTCAGTTGAGCACAACAAATTTGGTGGCGGTCATTGATGCCATTCGATTGGTGCCTGTTCCTTAATTAATCATTGACCGCTTATTGAGTTCAAAAAACAAAACTCCTCTGAGAAATCAGAGGAGTTTTTGTTTAAAGTCCTATTTGTATTTCTGATGGCTTATTCGCCACAACCCAATAAAGAGTGTTTTGAGCTGTTATAGTCTCTTCTCATCAACTATTTGGTCATAGACCTCACGGGAACTGGCACAGAGTCCGTCTTTTCCAGAAACGACACCGGTACCAACCTCTGGAATCAATTTTCCAGGCCGCCTTGCAGTGACTCCTTGCCAATAAGAAGTGATCTCAAAAGGCTGTAAGAATGACGCTGCGGGTGAAGGAAAAAGAGAAAGGCACCCTCTACGCTCTAACTATCTGTTCAGAAATTTGAAGAATGTGCTGGGGACGATGTCCATTTCCATGAGGTTGCCAGCGCTGTCTTTGACTTCGGGCTCGATCAGTTTGTCTTCGAGAAACTGGTGGCCTTTTTTAAAGAGAATATTTTGGGTCTCATCTGTTTCTTGAGAGTAGTAGGGAACATAAAAAGAAATCAATTCGCCATTCTTAGGTAAAAAATCAATCATGATGTTGATGAGGTAAACCACAGTGGAAGGGCAATGATGAAGCTGAATGCAGATGCCGTCTTTGTTCGAAAATGGCTTCAGCCAATTGATCCAATCTTTGATCCCATAACTGTTGAAATTGACGTTCTCACTCAAGTAAATTTCTAAAAATTGAATCGAGTTGGGATCAGGCAATGGCGGAAGCGCTTGCCCACCATGTACTGGCCAATCAATATCCACTGTAAATGTTTTGGATTTGTTTAAATTCATCATCAATAGACCGTTTTAGTATCTTTTCACACCCAACAGAGGTCAGCAATTCTTCGTTCGAGAACTGGACTGAGGATGGACATGGATGGGGAGGAATCCATGTTGGATTGGGTTGTCGGTTTGCATTCCGGGAATTGGGACTCAAGCGATGTGGCGAGTGTGAGTTCATTCGTAAGGTTAAGTTAACGTTAATCGCATAGACTTTGGCTCATCTTGAGCAGACAGTGCGTATGAGGCGAAAATGGAAGCATCTCAAAAAAAATCAAAAGTTCTTAAAACCAAGAACAAAACCCCGAAAACAATTTCGGCAAGGCAATCCATTCTCTCGATTGACGACAACCTCGAGATCCTCGACCTGCAGAGAATCATTCTCGAATTAGAAGGCTTCGAAGTTTTTACTGCAGAAAGTGGAATGGAAGCACTGGAGATTCTTTCTGAAATTGATGAGCCCAATTTGATTCTTCTCGATATGCAGCTTGGCGATATGAATGGGACGCAGTTCCTTGCCATGCTTGAAGAAAAGAAGCCTGAAATTATTGAAATTGTTCCCATTGTTTTCATGACAGGAATGGACGTAGTTCCCGAAAGCAAAGCTGCAGGATTGATCCGCAAGCCAGCAAATATGGACACTTTCATAAAGGCTGTTCAGCGTTTTATTGAAATGGGATACCACGAACCTTATAAGCACTAAGGGCGCGCAGTGGGAGCAGATTCAGACTGTCTCTTGCGTTTCCCCTTAGAGAGCGAGGACTTACATTTTGAAGCCGGTAAAAAAGCCTCGTGGCAAAAAAATAGCAAAGCCCCGACCCGATACATCCAGTTCGAGTTTCCCGATAGTTGGAATAGGGGCGTCAGCTGGCGGTCTTGAGGCGTTTATACAAGTTCTCTCGAAGATGCCAATTGATACTGGAATGGCCTTTGTTCTCATGCAACATTTAGACCCCACGCACCCAAGTCTGTCAGTTGATATTATTTCCAGATCAACACAACTGAAGGTCGAAGAGGTCACGGACGGGATTCGTGTTCAATCCAACCACGTCTACGTCATTCCACCAAATTTTAATATGGGCTTCCTTGACGGGGTTCTCAAGCTTTCGCCTCGCGACTCAGCTCCTGGTCAAAATATGCCAATTGATTTTTTCTTACAGTCGCTTGCGAGGTCCGAAAATCGCAAGGCGATTGGTGTTGTTTTGTCGGGAACAGGTACTGATGGTACGGCGGGTTTGTGGGCGATCAAGGCCGAGGGTGGAATCACCTATGCTCAAGATCCAGACTCGGCAAAATACGCAGGAATGCCTCAAAGTGCGATCAAAGCAGGAGTTGTCGATCAGATATTGCGACCCATAGAGATCACAAAGGAACTTTCAAGAATTGCAACACATCCATACTTGGTCTTTGAAGAAGCGGGCCTGCATTCTGAAAAGCTGGCTGACGAAATGTTTCCCCAGGAAATTCATCAAGAGGCTCTTCAAAAAATTTTTACTTTACTCAAAGCGCGCACAAAGACTGACTTCGCGAACTACAAACAGACGACTATCATGCGCCGTATTCGGCGGCGAATGATGGTACAAAAAGCAAAGAGCTTGCAGGATTATGCAAAATACCTCCAAGCAAACGAAGACGAAGTTCAGGCTCTCTATAATGATATCCTCATCAACGTCACCAATTTTTTTCGTGATCCTGAATCCTATAAAGCGCTAGCGGATCTTGTCTTCCCATCTCTTTTAAAGAACAAGCCTGCAGGGTCACCCATTCGAATCTGGGTGCCCGGATGCTCGACAGGAGAGGAAGCGTATTCAATCGCTATTTGCTTAGTTGAGTTTCTAATTCAAGTTGGGAAACAAAATCCAATTCAGATTTTTGCGACAGATATTAGTGAGCAGGCAGTTCAAAAGGCCCGTATCGGACAATACTCGGAAAGCGTTGTTCAAAATGTCACAAAGGAACGTCTCAAACGGTTTTTTGATAAAACAGATGGCGGCTATAAAATACATAAAGAGATTCGAGATCTCTGCCTGTTCTCCCGGCACGATGTGACCAACGACCCACCGTTTGCTAAGCTGGATCTTATTTCCTGTCGCAACGTTTTGATTTATTTTGCTAAAGCCTTACAAAAACGAGTGATTCCGATTTTTCACTATGGGCTTTTACCGAGCGGATTCTTATGGCTTGGGAGAGCAGAAAATCTAGGGGAGTTTTCAAAACTGTTTAGTTCAGTGGAGAAAACGCACAAGATTTATTCGAAATCAAACGTACCGACCCCACAGATCTATCTTTCAACTCAACACCTGCGACAGTCGCCAGGAATGAAAACAAATGGGCAAGCCTTTGCCAAGGACGGTCGCGAATTTCACAGGGATGCTGACAAGATCATCCTGTCCAAGTTTTCTCCTCCAAGCGTCATCGTCAATTCCGATCTTGAAATTTTGCAGTTTCGTGGTCGGACGGTTCCATTTCTTGAGCCTGCAGCTGGTCAGCCCAGCCTGAATCTCCTAAAGATGGTTCGACCTGAACTCTTAGCAAGTCTTCGGACTGCAATTCAATCGGTCAAAAAGGAAAATAAATCGATTGAGCGGCAAGGACTTCATTTTGAAGTCGACGGTAAATATATAAAAGTTGATATCGAAGTGTTACCCATCAATCCGAAAGGTCCGTCCAAAGATCACACATTTTTAGTTCTTTTTAAGGAAAATAGGGATTCGGAAAAAACACTGGTAGGAAAGAAATTGAAAGGTAAAAAACGCGGGAGCAAGCAGATTCAGGATGACAAGGACCAACGCATTTCCGAACTGATGAAAGAACTTTTAGAAACCAAGGAGTATCAGCAGTCTCTTGTTGAGCAGTACGAAGCCACTCAAGAAGAGCTGACCTCGGCCAATGAGGAATTGCAGAGCACCAACGAAGAGTTTCAGAGCACTAATGAAGAAATTGAAACTGCCAAAGAAGAGCTTCAGTCAACCAATGAAGAACTTGTCACCGTCAATGAAGAGCTCGAAGTCAGAAACGCCGATCTGACGACGCTCAGTAGTGACCTGAACAACTTATTGGCCAGCATCGAAGTTCCAGTTCTCATCGTAGGAGGTAACCATCGTATCCGGCGTTATTCACCAAAGGCCAAAAGCGCATTCAATCTGATTCCAACGGATATTGGTCGTCCTATCGGTGATATCAAACCTAAATTCGATTTAGATCTGGATGGCTTGGTGTCTGAGGTCGGCGAAACCCTGACTGCAAAGGAAATCGAGATCCAGGATTCGAATGGCAGTTGGTCTCGAGTCCAAATTCGGCCGTATCGGACAGTCGACAATAAAATTGATGGAGCTATCATTGTTTTGACTGATATTGATTTGCTCAAAAAACGAGAGGGAAAGACGCAGGAGGCCCGCACTCAGGCGGATAAAGCCAATCTTGCGAAAGACATCTTTTTAGCAACTCTTTCACATGAACTCAGAACGCCCCTTTCGTCGATTTTGACATGGGCCCAATTGATTTCCCAAGGAAAGGTCGATTTTGAGAAAGCAAAGCAAGGCGCTGCCGTCATCGAGCAGAGCGCCAAAACTCAAAATCAACTGATCGACGACTTGCTTGATATTTCCAGAATCACTGCAGGAAAGCTCGCCATCGATATGAAATCAACTGACCTCGTCTCGGTCACTCGTACAGCGATTGAATCCGTTCGTTCAATGTCCGAAAAGAAATCCATTCAGATCGAGACCGATTTTCCCACTGAGTCGACAATGATTCATGCCGATCCCGTTCGGTTACAGCAAATTGTGTGGAATCTTCTCACCAATGCAATCAAGTTTTCACCCAAAAAGAGTGTTATCAATATCGAACTCAAAAAAAATGAGAAACAAAACAAAAGTTTTGCCCAGATCAAGGTTTCTGATCAGGGTAAAGGAATTCCTCCTGAATTTCTTCCGCATATTTTTAAACAGTTTAGTCAGGCTGACAGTACGTCCACCAGAACACATGGTGGACTTGGTCTTGGGCTTTCAATTGTCCACAGTCTAGTTGAATTGCAAAATGGAACCATTCGTGCTGAAAATGCGAGTGACGGAAAAGGGGCGATTTTCACAGTTATTTTTCCTCTCATATCCCCGCAACCTAGGGTCACTCGGTCAGAGTCAAGTGTTGAAGCAAAAACCAAGGACCACCCACCCAAGCTGGATGGATCGCGGATACTCCTTGTCGACGACAATGAAAGCGCGCGAGAGGCGATAAGTCTCTATCTCAAGGCTTTTGGTGCCGAGGTCATGCCTGTTGGATCAGTTGCCGAAGCACTCGAAATGCTTCTGACTTTTAAACCGACAATTTTGATCAGTGACATCGCAATGCCAGGCGAGGACGGCTACAGTCTCATAAGAAAGGTTCGATCTTTGAGTCTTAGTGAAGGAGGTGACATTCCTGCCTTGGCTCTCAGTGCGTGCGCAACAGAGGAAGATGCCAGGTATGCCTTAGCTTCAGGCTTTCAAGCACATATCGCAAAGCCGGTCGAGGCCAATGAACTAGGCAGGGCTATTTTGAAATTCTCAGGCAAAAAATCCGATTGAATGAATCAGCTTTTATGACTGCTTTCGAGAAACAAGCTCAATCCCATCCTTGGTGATAAGGATCAGCCGTTTCTTGTACAGGCCACCGAGGGCCATTTTGAATTTCTTTTTGCTCACGCCGAAGAAGTCATAGATTTTTTCGGCAGGAGAGTGGTCATTGATGGGCAGGAATCCATTTTGAATTTGCAGGTACTGAAGGATTTTTTGTCCGACCTCTTCGGTTCCAAAATTTCCAAAGGGCTGGAGAATCAAATCAATGCTGCCGTCGTCTCGTACTTTTTTGATATAGCCCGGAAGCTCTCGGTCAATCCACAGGTCTTCGAAAATTTCGTTATGGTAGAGCAGGCCTTCATCAGTGCCATTTATTTTTGCCACAAAACCGAGGTCGGTTTTACGGAGAATGACGAGATCGACTTTTTGGCCAGCTTCGTATTTTTCAGACATGCTTTGAATCTGCCCCTTTATTTTCTTTTGCGCTTGGGCTTGCGCATTTGAGCTTCGGCGTTTTCGATGAATTCTTGAAAGTTCAGATTCTCATCCAATGGTTCTGTGATCATCCGATATTCTGATTTGCTGACTGTGAGGATTTCGATTTTCTTTTTGATCAGCTCTTCGATTTCTACAAGCAAAGGTTTTTCTTCGGGGCTGCAGAAAGAAATGGCGATCCCTTTATTGAACCCTCGGCCTGTGCGGCCAATGCGGTGAACGTAATTCTCTGGAACTTCTGGAAGGTCATAATTGATCACATGGGTCACGTTGGCCACGTCAATCCCACGGGCGCTGACATCAGTGGCGATGAGGATTCGGCACTCACCTGAGCGGAATGCTTTCATCACTTCATTGCGATCCAGCTGATCTTTTTCGCCGTGGATGGTGCGGGTTTCAATCCCGACACGGTTCATGGCTTTAGCGACTCGCTCAGCCCGCACGCGGGTTCGTACAAAGATAATGAATTTGCCCTCAGGTTCTGACTGCAGAAATTCGGCCAGGAAAAAGCGCTTGTCATCCATATCGACGAAAACCACCGAATGAGTGACGTTTTTCGAAACCGGATCTTCTGGCGAGATCTGAATGCGAATGGCATTGCTTCGAACTTGGGAATAAGCCAGTTTTTTGATTTCAGGATTGATGGTGGCCGAGAAAAACAAAGTCTGATGATTTCTTGGCAGCTCTTTTTTGATGGCTTTCACGTCCTGGATAAATCCCAGATCCAACATGCGATCCGCTTCATCCAGCACCAGAGTCTCAACAAAGCGAAGATCCAAAAACCCCTGGTCAATCAAATCAAACATCCGTCCCGGCGTGGCGATCAGAATATCGAGCCCTTCCTGAAGTTTGCCGACCTGAGCATCCTGCTCAACACCACCATAGACTGCAAAGGCCTTCACTTTGGTGTGCTTAGCCAGCGAGTGAAAAACCTCGCCAATCTGCTGAGCCAATTCGCGGGTGGGCACCATGACCAGGCATTTGATACCCATGGAGCGCTTGCTGCTTTTCTGACTGTGAAGGCCATCAATCAAGGGGATCGCAAAGGCCGCCGTTTTCCCAGTCCCTGTCTGCGCAATGGCTAGAACATCTTCGCCTTTTAAAATGGAAGGGATGGCTTTGAACTGAATATCCGTCGTGCGAAAAAAACCCAACTGGTGCAGGTTGCGCAAAAGATCTTCAGACAAATGGAACTTCTCAAATTTCAAGGGAAACCTCACAGGGAATAGTGCAGGCCCTTGTACCACGAATTTGCCATGGGACCTACAAATGGACCGGTGGTCGGGACTGATTTAAATCGAGGATAGATAAAATTTACCCAGAGAAGGCTCGGTGTGCAGTGCGTTTGTTATTTTCTTTGGTCAGGTTTAGGGAAAGACTCATCCCTATGCAAAAACAAATTTCAAAACAAAAGCCGAAGTTGCCGCCTTTTAAAATCATTCGCGGAGTCAATGCCATTCGGGATGGCCTGATGAAAGCCGCTCAGAAGATGATTCCGCCTCCTGTGGCTCTTTTGGATTTGGTTTCAAGAATCTGGGTTGCCCAGGCTGTCGGAACCGTGGCTCGCTATGGGATTGCCGATCACATCAATGGACCCACTTCGGTTGAGCAGCTGGCAAAAAAAGTGGATGTGAATGCGGATGCTCTCTACCGGGTTCTTCGAGCTTTAACGGTGGTTGGAGTTTGTGTTGAGCATCCCGATCAACGCTTCTCACTGACAGCCATCGGCAATTGCCTCAAGACAGATCATCCTCAGTCGATGCGCCACATGGTCATTTTTCAGACCGAGCTCAATTGGCCACACTGGGGTCAGATCGATCATTGCCTGAAAACGGGAACCAACGCAGTTGAAAAAGTTCGAGGTCTCAAGCCATTTGAATATCTGAGCAAAAATCCTCGAGATGCTGAGATTTTTGATAAAGCCATGGTCAATGTCTCAGGCTTAGAAGTGGATACGATCCTTGCCGCCTATGATTTCGGTCCCTATCAAACCATCGCCGATATTGGCGGGGGCTATGGCCCTTTTCTTTCCGCAGTTTTGCATTTGAATCCAAAAGCCAAAGGCATTTTGTTCGATATGCCCCATGTGATCAAAGGCGCCTCGGAATTTCTAAAAAAAGAAAACCTCTCGGACCGAGTCCGCATTGAGGGCGGTAGTTTCTTTGATTCGATTCCTGAAGGGGCCGATGCCTACATGATGAAACATATCATTCATGATTGGTCCGATGAGCACAGTCAAAAAATTCTCAAAAACATTCGGGCGAAAATGAAATCGACGGCAAAATTGCTCTTGATTGAAGCTGTCGTTCCGGGCCCCAACGAAGTCGATTTTTCAAAATTCCTCGATCTTGAAATGCTCGTCGTCACTGAAGGCGGCAAAGAGCGAACCAAAGCCGAATTCGAAAAGCTCTTTGCCTCTGCAGGCTTTCAGCTGGAGCGAATTGTCCCGACGATCTCCATGGCTCAGGTGATTGAAGCGCGGCCGGTTTAACTGTC
Organism: Pseudobdellovibrionaceae bacterium; assembly: GCA_041288045.1. Lineage (GTDB taxonomy): Bacteria > Bdellovibrionota > Bdellovibrionia > Bdellovibrionales > Bdellovibrionaceae > 21-14-0-10-47-8. Next base: position 8,483 of record JBGGMM010000089.1, read on the forward strand.
GAAGAGAGGCCAAGATCGACGACACGCCCCAAAATTTCTGCTTAATAAATAAACATGATTCCACCTTGCTTTTCAAATTTGTCGCGCAAGGTGTTGAGAGCTGACGAGCTCGATTGACAGGGCTTTTGTATGTCGCACACAATCGAGCAGGTGCTCAACTTTTGAAAAGAGAGGCTGATGGAATCGCTCGTCAAAATCCCTTCCCAAACCCATTGCGTTTTTGGTTTGGGTTTTGTTTTGGTCAGTTTTTTCTCGCAGTTGAGCTGGGCCGAAAATCCCAATTTGGAAAAATGGCTGAGCTTTCAAGCCAAAGAATCCCTGATTCGCATGAAGCGCAATATTTCACCAGCCGGGGCCGCGCCCGGAATTATTTTGGCTTCTCCTTCGAAGGTCGATCCGGATTATTACTTTCACTGGGTTCGCGATTCGGCTTTGGTCATCGATTCGCTTTTCACTTTGCCAGAGAGTGAAAAAAGTTACGTTGAATCCAGCTTTCAGGATTTTGTTTTTCTCTCTGAAAAACTGCAAAACACGCCCGCACTGACAGGACTGGGAGAGCCTCGGTTCAATGTCGATGGCACGCCCTATATGGGGGAGTGGGCCCGACCACAAAATGATGGACCGGCACTTCGCGCTTTGAGTCTGCTTCGCGGGCTTGAGAAACTTTCCCTCAAGCCGGAAATTCGGCAAAAAATTTCTGCCATTCTCAAAAAAGATCTTTCTTTTATTCTCACTCATTTTGCTCAGCCTTCATTTGATTTATGGGAAGAAGTGAAGGGCGATCATTTCTACACGCGCTTGGTGCAGCTCGCTGCTCTTGAAAAGGCTTTGGCTCAATTTGACGAGAGCTGGTCTTTGAAAAAAGCAGATTGTGAAAATGTCATTCGGCTTTTGCGCCAAAGCCTCAATGGCCACTGGATGCCAGAAGCGCAAAGTTTCGCAGTGACTTTGAATCGCTTGGAAGGCGCTGAAAGTTATAAAAAAACAGAGCTCGATTTGGCCGTGGTTCTGGGAAGTCTGCATTCAGGGTTGAAGAGTGGTGATTTTTCTCTTCGCGACGATCGGGTTTTGGCAACAGCCTCTCAGCTGGAGCTGGTTTTTCAAAAAATTTACCGACTCAATGCTGACAGCTTGGCGTCGCCAGCGACCGTCGTTCCTGCCATTGGCCGCTATTCTGATGACGTCTATTTTGGCGGCAATCCCTGGTATTTGGCGACGGCAGCTTTTGCTGAACTTCATGACCGCTTGGCTCACAGCTTGGGTGAGGATTCTCGATTTCAAATCACGTCCTTTAATTTGCCTTTTTTTCGCTCGGCATTGGCCACTTCGTCCGAGGATCTCAAACAGCTGAAAGCGGGGATTCGGCTCGAGCAGAATCCAAAACTTTTGCGAAAAATTCGCGAAGCTTTGCAAAAACGCGGTGATTTATTTTTTGAGCGTTTGCAAAGGCACACGCCTGCGGATGGCGGAATGGCAGAACAATTTGGTCGCGATCAGGGCCAACCTGTTTCGGCTCGTGATCTCACCTGGAGCTACGCCGCTTTTTTGACAGCCTTGCAGGCACGGCAACTTTCAAATCAACATCCAAGTTTTACAAATCAGTAAGTGAAGGAGTCTTCAATGATTTCAAAACAAATGGCCGCCTTTTTCTTGGGGCTGTCTTTGCTCGCCACCTCGTTCTTCGCACAAGCGGGAATTGTGAAAATCCAAAATTCTCAGCTCACCGTCGATGGCGAAATCCAACCCCAGCTGTTTGGCGCTGAGCTTCAGTATTTTCGTTTGCGCGGTGGCTACGGGCCCAACCTTCCACGAGCGAAGGTGATGTCGCTGTGGGGACAAGCTTTGGATCGTTTGAAAGAAGCCAAAATGAACGCCATCAGCTTTTACATCCCCTGGGATTTTCACGAGTACGCACCGGGAAAATTTGATTTTGATGGAACTGTCGATGAAGACGGGGATGGCAATCCTGATTATCCTTCACGCGATGTGAAGACCTTTTTTAAAATGATCGAAGCTCGCGGCATTCGCCACATCATGGTCAGGCCCGGGCCCTACATCAATGCCGAATGGGGATTTCTGGGATTTGGCGCCATCCCCCTTTGGTTCCATCAAGAGTATCCCGAAAGTCATATGCAAAATCCAGAGGGCTATACAACAAAGCTCTATGATTACCACAATGCCGATCTGCTCAGACACACGGAGCTTTGGTTTCGTGCCGTTTACGAACAGGTTCTCAAAGAGAAAATCGGGCCTGGCCGTCCTATCTCTTTCCTGCAGTTGGATAATGAAACCAATTACATGTGGCAGTCTCTCTACAATCATGATTTCAGTCCCGTGAACGTGGATCGTTACCGACAGTTTTTAAAAAATCGCTACAGCAGTCTCACTGTCCTCAATGAAGTGCACAATCGCCAGTGGAAAAGTTTTGAAGAGGTCCTTCCGCCTGTGCTGGCTGGTTTGAATGTGGCCGAAGACCAAGACTGGTACCGCTATGAAGACGAATCCGTCTTTCTCTACTTGGAAAAAATCCGTCGCATTTGGGAAAAGCTCGGAGTTCATGAGCCCGATGTGCTTTTCACTTTGGCAGAAAGTTACAATGCCACTCAACATGGGCTTCTCCCTAATTATCAATGGCACAATCAAAAAGACCGCACTGGTCTTTTCACTGTGAATCTCTATCCAAAGACCTATGAAACCAGAGAGCAGCCTCTTTTTAATTTGCCGTTTAAGACCGATCATGATGTCAAGGCAGCTGAATCGGCTTCGCAGTGGTACTTTGGCGGGAAGGAGCAATGGGCTCTCGGTCCTGAAATTCAAACGGGCTGGTGGAGAGGCATCACCGTCAGTCCCGAAGCGCGACAGCAGACTTACTTGAGCGTGATCGGACATGGTCTGAAAGCTTTTTTCGTCTATTACTTCAATGAAGGCGACAATTGGGATTCGGATTGGGGTTACCTGCAAGTTCAAAAAATTTATGATGAATTGAAAAAAGACAATCGGTTCGCCGATCTGACAAAGGAGCAATTGCCGGCTGAATTTTGGAAAGGGTTGCAAGAGATGACCGATCGTCAGCTGATGGCGGGGTTTGATGTGAAGCACATGCTCTTGCTCGGAGATTCGGATCTTAAGAACCAACTTTATTTTGATGCGCCATTAGACGGAGAAGCCCAACCGCGCAAACATTTTGATCAGCTGAAAAATTTAGGAGAAAAGCTCATTGCTCCTTTTGGGGACTGGCTTTCCAAAGCAAGCGAAGTGACAGATCCTGTCTGTCTCTTAAAAGACGTGGCTCAGCACGTGCCCAGCTCTTTGCAAGCCATTGACAGTGTCCAGATGAACAGTGATTGGAGCTCGGCTCTGATTGGCTACACTTTGCATGCTGGTGTGAATCCAAAAATTTTGCACTGGGGGATTCATTCTGCCGAAGATTTGAAAAGCTGCCGGCTGATTCTGCGTCAGGACCAGGGATTAACTCCGTCAATGATGGCGCAAGCGCTTCGTGAGTTTGCCAATCAAGGTGGATTGGTCGTGAATTTCCTAGGAGATTCTTTGGCGCGAGAGATGGGATTGCAAATTTCTCAGGCTCAAGGACCGAACAATTCGGGGGCAGTTCGCTTGAATTTTGAAGGAGCCAGTTTCGAAGCCGCTTCGTCGCCTTTGATGCACTATCAGCTCGCTGAAAGCTCCAGCTGCCAAGCGATTCTCTTTCATGAATCCGCGGTTTCTGGTTATCGATGCTCATTTGGCAAAGGTTCACTGATTCAAATCGGCGCTCTTTTTCACGATGTTTACAATTCCAATCGCTATGTCTATTTAGGGGACTTGGTGCAAAGAGAAACTTTGTTGCGCTCTTGGCTTCAAGAGCTTGGTATCGAGCCCACTTTGCAATTTGCTGATCGCTCGGCGAAATTCGTTGCCTTTGCTCGCAAGCAAGCAAATGATGAGCGGCTTTGGATCACAGTGAAAAGCGCGCAGCTTTCGCCCAGTCAGGGATTTTTACGAGTTCAAGGTCTTCATCCCAATGGCCGCTATGAAATCAAAGCTCTGCTCAGTGGAAAAACGCAGACGCTTTTGGGATCAGAAATTCAAAAAAGTGGTTTTTCCGTATCTTTGCCAACACAGGGAAGTGACGTTTACTGGTTGACACCTGCAAGCACAAGGAGTGCGCGATGAAAAAAAATTTGATCTTCGGTTTTCTGACTGTCCTGACGGTTGCGATAGCCTGTTCGTCACAGTCCAAAAAGACAGAGCGAAGTCCTTCTTCTGCCGGCTTGGAAGATGAGATTCAAATGGATCTCAATCAAATGAAGGCTGAAGCCTTCTCTCGCTGCCAGGGATCTTATCGCCCGCCAGTGACTGAAAAAATCCCAATTTTGGATCCGCCAGCAGATGGTGGGCCAGAAGCTGAAGGCATGGTCTTTCAAGAAGAGCTTTCGGTTCGCACTTCGAATTTTTTAGATCGCGATGGATTTTATGTGCAGCCTCGTCCACGCGCCGCCGTCAATTCAATCCCGATGGATATTTTCGTGGAAAGCGATCAACCCGGTGTTTACGAGAGAAAGACTTGGGAAGATGCCAATCCCGATTATTCCAATGGCACGATCGTGCCTCCGATTCAGCGAAGTCAAATTCCGCCGGCGGGACGAGTCCTGACCGAAGTGATCATTGGGCACAAAGCTCCGGATGGGGGCTATCCTCAGCTTTTTGATTTGCGCTCCAGCGGCTATGTGCGTTTTGCCGGCTATCCTCCGCAAATCACCGGCGCCTCCATGCGAGTGGCCACGCACCGAATTTTTAGTCTAGGTGCGACTTCCACAGAAAAAGCGCCTGAAGATTTTCCTGTGATCCGAGCGCTTTTTCTGAAAATCAAAAATACAAAAACAGTGCATGCATTTGCTTTGGTGGAAAGCGATTTATTTTGCGGAGCTTTAAGCCTCGATATGAATGAGGGCAAGGATGCAGATCTTGTGGTGGATTCCTACTGGTACACGCGACGCGATTTCGTCTGGAAGAAGGATCCTCACACGGGGTTGATCGCCTATAGCAGCATGCAGTTTAAAACGGAAAAGCACACACCCAACCGAATCAGTGATGAAGCTCATGATTCAGACGTGATGGTGGTCACCCATGGCGATGGAAAAACAAAAAGGTACTTGCTGGATCCTCCGCCAAAGGGTCTCAAAGTGCAGGACCTGACAGAAAAAGATGGTGGCGTCAGTCCTAAAGAGTGGATTCTGGCCAATGAAGATCGAAATCCTTCGCACTATGCGGATTTCAAACCGGCACTTGGAAACACGAATTATGATTTGCGCGCCAGTTACAAAGTCACAATCCTTGAGAGCAATGTGAAAACCGGCGTGAGTCTTTATCAGCATTCTCCGGATGGCGAGTACGGAGATAACATCGTGGCAGTCTCAACTCTTCGTCAGGATTTCAGAAAAGCCACAAGTGTGGATCAAGCTGTTCATTTCAAATATCGAACGACGGCGTTTTTCCCGACCTGGCCGGTTCGCTGAGCCAGGTGTGTCGTCCTCAGAAAAAGTGGTCTTAGGAGGCTTTCAGGAAAGTATTGAGCTTTTCTTGAAGCTTTTGGATTTTTTCACCGCGTTCATATTTTCCACGAACATCGATTTTTCGCAGAGGATATTCTGGGTTTTCAGGAAAGAGCGGTTGTCCTTTCTGAATCAGGTTTTGGATCAGTTTCTTCGGTGTCATTTCTGGATTGTCATAAACCTGTGAGGGCTGAAGACCCAACTGGAGAGATCGCTGAACAATCATATCCCCAATGGTTCCGGCGATTGCCGGAGTTGCCATGGAAGTTCCACTGAGATGCTGTCGGTGATCGTTGTATTCGATCGCTAATTGTGAGGAGTAGACACTCAAGATGCTATTGATTTGTGCCAACCCATAAAAAAGAAAGTTGGAAATCTTTGTGTCGCCGTCAGAATCTTCTTTCAAAGAAGCATAGACTGGCTTTTCTTTGGCTTTATCTAGAAGTCGTTTATCAGCTGTCGACACAGGTGCGAGACTGCCTGGTGGGCTGATGGTTTTGCTGATGACTGAGAGCGCTGGAGTCAGGTCCGTGGTTTTGATTGGCGAGAGGATGTTTTCGCCGACAGCAAAAATCATCGGAGTTCTCACTCCCAGAAGGACATTTGTAAAGCTTGAAAGATCCTCATCCGGACTCAGGCTGCCCACGGCCAACACATTTTCCAAATGATTGTTAGGGGCTTGCAAGGATTTTCCGTCTTCATACAGGGCCAAGAACCGAGAAGTGACATCCACAGGCAGAGCGCTGTGGGATTTGCCATCCACCCAAGTGCTGGAGTTGCCAGCTGCCACCACGAACAAAGTGTCCTTGGAAACAGTCGAGAGAATTTCACCGATTTGATATTTGACGAATTCAAAATTCAAGAAAGCGAAAACTTTTGGCAGATCTTTTTCTGGATCGAGCTCCGCTAAGCTTGGGATTGGGTTGATCAGCTCAGCTCCCAAAGAGATGTTGGCCACTTTGATTTTCTTTTCGCCGACATGTCGCAAAGACTGCTTCAGCTCTTCAAAGAAAATGAAATCCATCGTTCCGCCCTCAAAGGCCATGTCAATAGCTTCATTGAAGCCCACCATCAGGGCATTGGCCAAGGCCAATCGCTCACTTTCGGTTTTGGGCTCGGCAGTGCCAGGCTCTGACAGTTTGTTGAATTTATGATAGATGGTTTTGCTGACCAAGGGATTTTGCAACCAAGTTTTGAATTCGTCTTTGTATCTTTGTACCATTTTGGCGAATTCGCTTTTGGTGATTTGTGCGGATCGAGTCGTCACTCGCACCGGATAGATTCGCAGAGCTTCATTTTGCTTGGCAATGATTCCAGAGACATGAGTGCCGTGCACTTCGCGCTCAGAAAAATCCGAAAGATAAGGGTGCTTGTTGCGAAAGAAGTATTTGCGCAGTTTTGATGTGTACTGAGAGTGAAAGTCAGAATTGAAAATCAGTGGGAGTTCGCTTTTTCGCTCTTGCAGATAAGCCTGAGCCATGGCCAAAGAGGTGTTTAAATTTTTATCAAAGCTTCTCAATAAGAATTTTTCCTGACTGGAAAGTGGGATCTCATTCAAAAGGCCTCGGTACTCTTTGATTCTGTGAATGGATTCGACAGTTTGTTTTTCGACCATGTCTGGAGTGACATCAATCACCGGAAAATCCACCGGTTTTCTTTGCAGTTCGACCTTTGAAATTTTCATTCCAAAAGTTGACGAGCGCAGATTCAAAATGGGGTCTAGGGCAGTGATGCCTTTTTTGTGGTACTCGGTCACCTTTGAGAAAAAGTCGCTGGCCTCATTGGCTTCAGCAACTGGATCCACAGAGGGCTTGTGATTCCTCTGAACACGAAATTCGACTAGATTCGCAATTCCGGCTTTGAGCGCCTGGGCTTCTGGCATTTCTTCGAACAGAGATTGAATCAACTGAACAAACAAATCGCCATGCTCAATGGAATTGAGAAACACCAAGGGGGCGGACAACCCATTGCTTGGATCCCTTTCAATCACAGGACGATCCAGAAGAGCGGAAATCGAGTTCAGGTTCCAAGCTTTGGCGAGAACTTCATTCTGGGCGGCTTTTTCGCGAAAATCCGGTGTTAAAAGCTTTCCCTCTTTTTGAGTGTCGCCGTACGTGGTGGGATCAAAATAAGTCTTCACCGTTTTATCATTGGCAATACGAAAAAGACCAAAGGCATTGTAAGAGTCCAAAGACAGGCGAGCAAAAACAGATTTTGAAAGGACTGGATCGGCTTTCAATTTTTCTAAGAAGGCCTTTGAGACCTTGGTATCCAGCTCGAGCAGGGCTTCGAATGGATTTTTGTCTCCCAGGACGATCAAACCGTTTTTGATTTGAGAAGCTGTGAATGTCATCACTTCGGGATTGATCAGGACTGATGATGAAAATTCGTCGTCGCCCATAAAGTCATGACCAGCACCAACGACCTGATTGTTTTCGACGCGGAACATGTATTTTCCGACCAAATCCGGATGAGCGAGGTCGACGCCATTATCGATCACAGCGATCGGTAATGTGAAAATCCCCTGATCCTCCGCGACTCGCTGGACGATTTCATCATTTAAAGGGCGAAGCTCTAAGGACTGATTGGCAAGCTTAGCCAATTGCTGTGGCAGATGATTGGATTCAAAACTTTCGCGGCCTTTCTGTGTTTCAACTGAACAAGCAGCGAGAAAAATAAACACAATCGCAAACAGGACTCTCAATCCTATAGACATAAAACTTCTCCTCCGTTTTTGGATAAGAAGCCTGTAGCAAATGCCGCGAAAGAGAGTCAAAGGCCAACTCGAGAAGGGAAGCTTGGGCAGCGTGGGGAGAGTTTTAAGGCAGGCAATTGGAGAGGCCTTCATTCTTTGACTATTGTGTCAAAAGCTCCTACACACGAAATTTACTCAGGCTGGCTTGTGCTGGACAAATCCCTGACAAAACGAAACATTCAGAGGGTATGAATAAAAACAGGCTTGAAGCATTTAGTGATGGGGTGATTGCGATTATTATCACCATTATGGTTTTAGAGTTAAAAGTTCCTCATGGATCGGATCTTTCGGATCTGATCCCCTTGATTCCCATTTTTCTGAGCTATGTCTTAAGCTTTATTTATATTGGCATTTACTGGAGCAATCACCATCATATGCTTCATTCAGTGAAGAAAGTGACTGGTGGGATTCTCTGGGCCAATCTGCATCTTCTTTTCTGGCTTTCGCTTGTTCCATTCGTGACCGGTTGGCTCGGAGAAAATCACGAAGGCTTTTGGCCGCAGTTTCTCTATGGACTGAATCTTCTCTTGGCAGCTTTTGCTTATACGATTTTACAGTTCGTGATTATTCGAGCTGACCAAGCCAACAAGCTTTTGAAAGAGGCTGTCGGAAAAGACTGGAAAGGCAAGATCTCCTTACTGATGTATCTTGCCGGGATGGCAGCTTCTTTCTATCAGACTTGGATTTCTTATCTTCTCTATGTGACCGTGGCACTGATTTGGATTGTGCCGGATCGACGGATCGAGAAAAAGCTGACGCCTGAAAGAGAAGAGTAAACACTAAGGGCCCGCGCTGCTTGGGAAACTCTTGCTGGCTCCCCACAAGATACGAACGGCACCCACGCCGCCCGAGGGAGCAGGACTATTGGCAGGCGAGGCGCAGATGCCACCGCCTCCAGCGCCACCACCATGCTGGCCTCCACTGGTGCCGTCAATGCCGCCAGAGCCACCCTGTCCCGTATTGATTCCATCTCCCGTTGCACCGATTCCAAAAACTCCCACACCGCCGCCGCGGGTACCAGCCGTACTGGACGATCCACCACTTCTGCCTCCGTTGGCGGCGCCACTGCTGGCGGTCGGGGCGGCTCCAATTGATGCGGAAGTGCTTCCGACTCCTCCGCCTCCACCCGTGCCTGAATAGCCACCCGCTCCTCCACCGCCACCGCCGCCGTTATTTCCTGCAGCTCCGCCGGGACCACCATTACCACCTCCACGAGTCGTGTAGGTGATTCCTGCGCCCGTGGTTCCTCCGGTTCCACCCGCACCCGCAGCTGTCGCCGTGGCACCGGCGCTGCCGCCAACGGCCCAGATGAGATCGGTGGCCCCTCGCTTCACATAGGAATTGCCGCCAGCAAAGCCGGCTGTAGGCGAAGCTGAACAGCCGGTTCCGCCGATTCCGCCCGCGCCAACAACCAAAGTCAGCGTTTCACCCGCGGTCACAGGGATTCCGTTGGCCCAATAAAGCTGTCCACCGCCCGCACCGCCGCCGACTCGAGTTCCGCCTCCAGTGGCATCTCTGCCGCCTCCGGCGCCGCCGCCGCCACCGACGACGAGAGCGGAGATGGTGGTGACTCCAGTGGGAACCGTAAAACTATAAGTTCCCGCTTCGCGATAGGCCATGGATGCCTCACTCGGCACATTGCCACCATCGCGGCGAACGCAGCGGACATAGAGACTGGACATACGGTTAACTTCCGTTTGCGTTCCATCGTAAAAGCTCTGGTAATAGGCGTAGTTGGAGCTGTATCCTTCAGAGGATGACCAGTATTGGCTCGACACGCCCGTCACAAAACCTTTCAGCGTACTTGTCTTGCCACCGAATGCGACACAGTTAGGATCTTCTTGTGGATTCCATGTGCTGTGAAGCGAGACTTGAGCTTTACAATAGATAAAAGCCAGTTCGGATTTAGAAGGTAAGTACCAATCGGTATATCCTCCAAAATCCATGTCGTTGCAGTAATCAGCCGCCGAATCACTGCTGATAGAAGGCTGAGTGACGAGAAACGCGGTGGTGAAGTCGCCCTTTTCCAACTGTGGACTCGCGGTCGCGGCGGAGGCTATATTCGTTAAACTTAAAATATCCACCGCGCTACCTGTCGAACCGAACCATTTTCTTTGTACCGCCGCTCCGTCCGTACCGCTGCAGGTGGGGTCGCTCGTTGTCCCATCGCATCCACCGGGCATGACATAGTAAGTACCGCCGTCGTAGGTACCCACGTTAATTGGACCATTGGCAGCGCTTGAACCAGCACCTCGATTCATTCCAAAGATGGAAGGAACCTGGGCCGATGAGCTTTGGCTAAGGGCTAAAAGAGGAAGAACCAAAGACAAGAGTTTCATTATTGGTACCCTGCGCCCCACGAAACATAGCCGGTTGTGCCTGCTTTAATGATGGTCAAGATCGTATGTCCAGTGGCGACGATCTGATTCGAAGCGCAGGCCGGTAGGCATTTCCATGTGGTGACGTCTCCTGCCGTACTCAAAGTGAAGGTGCCAGCCGAAGTCAGAATCAACACATACGAAGCCCCGTCATACATCGATCCAGAAGTGAAAGTCAGAGTTCCGGCGGCGACACTGCTGGACTGGATATTTCCCGAAGCCCAATTTGTGTTCAGCGACGAGTGAGACAGATATCCGCTCTTGATCTGGCCGGCGACGTCCAACTTTGCGTTGGCAGCAGGAGTGCTCGTCCCAATCCCGACAGAGCCATCCTGAGAGATCACCATGCGAGTGGTGTTGTTGGTGCGGAAGTACAAAGGATAATTGTCGTTCGTTCCAAGGTCAGCAGTTTGAGTGAATGAATTTCCGCCATCGGCAAATCCGCCGCTGCCTCCAGCTGGAGTGACCCAGCTCAGGATTCCGGTGCCGCTGGTCTGAAGGACTTGGCCGCTGGATCCATCCATAGAGGGCAGAGTGAATGTCAAATCGGATGTGATAGCATCTGGTGCGCGCAATGTGACTGTGTTTGTGCCTGACGCTGCCAACTCTCGCATCAGGATCTGACCTGTCTGACCCGTGCCTGTACCTGAAGGGCGAGAGGTGATGGCGCCACTGACATCCAAAGATGTGCCTGGAGCGGTGGTTCCAATGCCGACACTTCCGTCTTGCGAAACAGCGACGCGAGTGACGCTGTTGGTTCGGAAATACAGTGGATAATTGTCGTTCGTTCCAAGGTCGGCCGTTTGAGTGAAGGAATTTCCTCCGTCACCAAATCCACCGCTTCCGCCAGCAGGAGTGACCCAGCTCAGGGCGCCGGCACCATTGGTCTGAAGGACTTGACCGGTGCCTCCATCCGCTGAAGGTAAAGTGAAAGCGATATCTGATGTGATTGCATCCGGCGCCCGCAAAGTGACTGTGTTCGTACCGTTGGCGGCCAGCTCGCGGAAAAGAATCTGTCCTGTGTTGCCAGTGGCCGTGCCATTGGGGCGAACGGTGATCGCACCACTCACATCTAAGCTTGTGCCAGGTGTGTCTGTGCCGATTCCGAACTTGCCTCCAGTTAAATAGGAATCTCCAAAACTTCGGATGGCAACAGTCACATTTGCAGAAGAGTTGCGCGCAAGAAATTCACCGGCATTCGAACCGGTGCCCATGGACGCACGCCAATTACCACCTGTAACTATTTCGAATGCTGTATCAGAGCGCGCGCTTCCAGCGACATGTAACTGGGAGAGAGGATTTGTGATGCCAATACCGACATACCCATTGGTTTTGATTCGCATGGCTTCTGTGGCGCCGTTGTTTCCAACATTGAATTTAATGTAGTCTGATCCACCAGCGGATTCTGTCGACTGAAGGGCCAGAAAGCCGGAAGTGCTTGCACCACCGATGAGAGCTAAATTCGAACCGGCTGTTCCACTGTTGTTTTTAATCACACTGTTGGGGTCGGCCAGCATGATCGATCCGCCACTTTGAGTGATATATCCAGTAAATTCAGAATCTCCAACCACATCCAGTTTAGCATCTGGAGAAGTGGTTCCGATACCGACGGATCCATCTTGAGAGATCACCATGCGGGTGGCATTGTTGGCTCTGAAGTACAATGGATAGTTGTCATTCGTTCCAAGGTCTGCAGTTTGGCCAAAAGAATTTCCGCCATCGACAAAACCACCGCCACCACCTGCAGCCGTGACCCAGCTGAGAATTCCGGAGCCGTTGGTCTGAAGCACTTGTCCGTTGGATCCGTCAGCAGATGGCAGAGTGAAGGCGACGTCGGAAGTGAGGGCATCTGGTGCGCGCAATGTGACGGTGTTTGTTCCATTGGCTGCCAGTTCTTGCATCAAAATCTGACCGGTATTGCCAGATGAAGTTCCATAGGGTCTGGATGTGATTGCACCTGTGACATCCAGAGATGTTGCGGGAGATGTTGTTCCAATTCCAACGTTGCCGGCCAAATTCAATGACATTCGAATTTTCGAGTTCGTTCCTAAATGGATACTTCCACCGCCGGACGCAGTATTCATAATGAAAAAGTCATTGGCGCCACCAAGTGTGTGAGTGCCACTTGGAGAATTTTGGCGAAGGTACGTTTCGCCGGAAGCGTCCCGAATTGAAATTTGGGTCCCTGAGTTCGCGTAACTAGTTTCGTGGGCTTTAAAAATTGCCGAGTTGGAATAGCTTCCTGCTCCTAAGCCATTTCGGACGTCCAAGAATGCGGCCGGTGAAGCTGTACCGATACCCACAGAACCATCTTGAGAGATGGCTATACGAGTGGTGTTGTTGGTCTCGAATGCCAACGGTCGGCTGTCATTGGTTCCCAAAGTTGCATTGGTTCCGAATGAGTTTCCTCCATCGACAAAACTAGAGCCACCGCCTCCGCCAGCAGTGACCCAGCTAAGGATTCCTGAGCCATTGGTCTGAAGTACTTGTCCACTTGAACCGTCACCAGAGGGAAGTGTGAAGGCGACATCCGAAGCAAGAGCATCAGGCGCGCGAAAAGTGACTGTGTTCGCTCCGTTTGCGGCAAGCTCTCGCAGAAGGATTTGACCGGTATTGCCAGTCGCAGTTCCGTAAGGACGAGAGGTGATTGCGCCTGTGACATCGAGTTGAGTGCCTGGAGCGCTTGTGCCCGAGCCGATGCCAACCTTGCCAGCAAAATACGAGGAAGAATTGGCATCACTTGCATACAGAGAGTAATGATTGGTTCCTTGCACTTGTCCAATGAAGACACCATAGCTATCTGCCACGTTTCCGCTTGAATCTTGCACCCAGAAATGGCCACCCATGGCTTCTGTGACTGGATCACTACCCCAAACATTCACGTAACTTTCAAGCCCTTTTGCCGAAGTTGTGGGGCCCGAAGAAACTTTCGTATTCGATTGAATTCCAACCACATAGTCAGCTGGGGATCCGGTCGCTTCAATCCGTGCTCCGTAAACAGAGTCTGCTCTTCCATAGGCGTAGGCATAGAGAGCATTGATGTTTTGAGTTGCGCCTGTGCCACTTGTTTGAGCTGAAAATTCGCCTCCGACAAGGTCGTAGACGGAGCCACTCGCAATTCTTGCAGAGCCAGACACAGCAGTTAAATAGCCCGTATCATTGCTCGAATTATGGTAGACATTTCCCGTAATCGCAGCCAAGTAGTCATCATTGTTTCCAGTCGGATTGGAAGTGGCTTCTCCAGACAATGCTGTATAATATCCAGCCGATCCGGCACCATTGTTCGCTGTGATTGCAGAAGTGAGTCTTTGTCCGCTGGTTGGAGAGCTGGATCCAATTGAGACATCTCCATCCGGCGAGAGAGTCATGCGAGTGGTATTGTTTGTCAGAAAAGACAGTGAGTGATTGTCGGTTGTTCCCAAAGAAGCATTGGCACCGAAGGCATTTCCGCCATTGACGAAACCAGAGCCACCACCAGCAGCCGTGACCCAGCTCATGATGCCAGAGCCGTTGGTTGAGAGAACTTGTCCGCTGGTTCCATCGCCTGAAGGAAGTGTCAGAGAGAAATCAGCAGAAATGGAATCTGGTGCCCGCAAAGTCAGAGAGTTCGTGCCATTGGCCAAAAGCTCTCGCAATTTGATTTGCCCGGTATTTCCAGAAGAGGTTCCGAAAGGACGAGAGGTGATGGCGCCGCTGACATCCAAGCTTGTGCCAGGTGCGCTTGTTCCAATGCCAACATTCCCTGAAGACAAGATTCGCATTCTCTCGTAGCCAACGTTGCCCAGTGTGGTCGACAAGTACAAATCGGCATTGAAGGTCGGATGAGTGTGATTTGTGACCTCACTGCCGATGGTGGCAGTTTCCAATTTATAAGAGTTGGTCGAGGTGGCTTGGAAGCGAAGAACAGTTTTGCTTCCTGTGGCCGCAGCACCGTTGTTATCGATCTTCAGAGGAATCGCTTCGCCGCCCGAAGCCGCTGTTGCAATTCGAGTGGATTCGCCATCTGGATTTCGAATATCGAAGAAGACTTCAGGAGCAAATCCACCAATACCAATTTTACCATCTTGGTAGATCTTCATGCGTTCAAGAGCATTTGTTTGAAAAACTAGAGCACCTTCCATTGAATTTGGAGTTGTCGGCTGACCAGCAGAGAAGTACATATTCCCGCGCTGATTGACTGATGCCGAATAAGAGTTACCACGAGCTAAGAAATAAGGGCCATGAGCTTCTGATCCTGATCCAAGTCCTGCAGCCATAAATCCCATGCTAGCATCAACAGCCCCAGCTGAAGTGGATCGTAGAAAGAACAAATTGTCAGTGGCGCCAGTGCCCTGATTGAGCAGGAGTCCGCCATTCAAAGTCAGAAGGTTATTCACTGCCATCGATCCATCTTGCGAGATGACAACACGAGTGGTGCCATTGGTGCGAAGATTTAATGGCTGTCCATCATTGGTTCCCAAATCGCCAGCTTGAGCAAAAGAATTTCCGCCATCGACAAAACCAGAACCACCAGCACTTGCTGTCACCCAGCTTAAAATTCCTGCGCCATTGGTTTGCAGAACTTGGCCACTGCTGCCATCACCAGAAGGGAGGGCGAAGCTCACATCCGCAGAGAGAGCATCTGGTGCGCGCAAAGTGACGGAGTTCGTCCCACCTGCAGCCAGTTCGCGGAAAAGAATTTTCCCAGTGTTGCCAGTGGTCGTGCCCGTGGGCCGGACGGTGATTGCGCCGGAGACATCTAAGCTTGTTCCCGGAGAGATAGTTCCGATTCCGACATTCCCGGTGCTCGAGTCCAAAAGGAGAGCGGACGTTGACCAAGTGGTTCCATTCCAAAAAGAAAAGCCCAAATCATTCTGTTCGGATGCAGTTGCCCAGGCATTTCCGCGAGCGTAGATGTTCCAACCTTTCGCCGTTGCCTGACCGACATAATCAGAGCCATTGCTCATGGTTTGCAGATTGAGAGCGATTTGATTTCCGGCGACCGACCCCGGAGTAACATAGCCCATGCTGGTGGAGGCCCCATAAAGAGTGAGTGCATATTGCGGATTGGTTGTTCCGATCCCCACATTTCCATCTGTCTTGATGGTCATTCGAGAGCTGCCATTGGTTTCAAAATTCAATTTGAAATTATCATTGGTTCCTAAAGTGGCATCCGCTGAGAAGGAGTTTCCACCTTGAGCAAAATAAGTTCCACCTAAGACAGAACTGGCATTGTAACATCCGACAATTCCCGAAGCATTAAAGCTCACCAATTGATTCAATCCGCAAGTCAACGAAGTCAGCGCGTTGCCGCTTCCGTTCGACATGACAAGTGAGTCGGCGGTGAATGAAGTCGATGAAGTTCCGCCCTTCGAAACTGGAACTGTGTTCAGAGTGAGAATGCCAGCATTGGAAAGAGTCGCATCCCCAGACATTGTCACAGCAGTGGCATCACCAGAAGCGTTACCAACAAGGATTTTTCCCGACGCTAGAGACGATGACATAACATCCGTGATTCCATATCCGGCGATCGTGGTCGGCTTATTGGCAAGGTCAGCAAAATCAAGCGCTGTATTGACCCAGCCCGTGCCATCGTAACGTAAGACTTGGCCTGAAGCATAAGCGGCCGGGACGATTGCTTTGCCTTTGAGCTTATCAACTGAAGTCGCATCGTAGGTACCGGTCACATCACCACTGAATGAGCTTGAAGTGTCGAGCTTTGAATTGAAAGTATCATAATCCGTCTTGCTTAAAAGACCAGCTGCCGTTCCCGCAGTTGAAGCAAATGGGATTTTCAATATGATCGTGTCCGAACCTGCTGCGATGGTTGGCAATGTCACCGAGTTATCAGTTGAAACGGCGATGGTTTGAGCATTGCCGGACTGACCATTGAGGGATTGGATTCCACCTCCTGCAACGCCCAAAACTTTGATTGTGGATCCATCCCAATACTTCACTTCATTAGAAGTGGTATTAAACCAAGTAAACCCCTTTTGAGTACCATTCCAGCCGGCCGTGCTTGGGTCTGATGAAGCTTGATAGAGACCTAAAGTTCCAAGCATAGAATCGCCAGCTTTATTCAGCGGAGTATAGCCAAGAGAAGTTGTGATATCACCGCTCACAACATTCGCGCCCACGGTCACACGGCCTTTGGTATCAACGGTGACTTTCGAGTAAGTTCCAGCAGCAACACCCGTTGTATCCAAAGTCAAAGTGCCAGCATTGTTGATTGTAGCGTCGCCACTCATAGTGACAGCAGTGGCATCACCAGAAGCATTACCAACAAGGATTTTTCCAGAAGCTAAAGAAGAAGATAGAGCATCGGTAATTCCGTAACCGGCAATGGTCGTCGGCTTATTCGAAAGATCAGCAAAATCAAGAGTGGTATTGATCCACTTTGTTCCGTCATACCGGATCACCTGTCCGGCTGCATAGGCACCAGGAACGACGGCTTTACCTTTGATTTTATCTACTGAGTTGTTGTCATAGGTACCGGTCACATCTCCTGAGAAAGCTGAAGATGTTCCAAGTTTCGAATTGAAATTGTCATAATCAGTTTTACTGATCAAACCCGCAGTCACACCAGGAGTGAGAGCCATCGGGATTTTCCAAGTATGCGCATCAGAGCCAGAAGTGATTGTGGGCGTTGCGACTGAGTTATCAACACTGATCGCCAGTGTTTGAGTTTGGCCAGTTTGCCCACCAAGAGAAGTTAGGCCACTTGATGAGACACCCAAAGTTTGAACAGCGGAACCGTTCCAGTACTTAATGGCGTTGGCAGTGGTATTAAACCAAGTTCGCCCTTTTTCAGCCGCACCCCAACCGACAGTCGAAGGGTCGGAACCGTGCTGAGAGAGCAGCAAGTGTTTGCTTGCAGCCAATTCTATATTCCCAACATTGGTGATGTCATATCCACCCATATTCAAAGCACCAGACATCGTGTCGCCAGCTTTGTTCACAGGAGTATAACCCAGCGCATTGGTCACGTCAGTACTTACAAGCGAGATCACGCCACTTGCATTGGTGATATTAGCGCCAGTTTGCACAATCCCTTTCGAGATGGCCGTGGCGTCGGCATAAGCCTGTGAGCCAGCAACAGTAACACGACCTTTAGAATCAACAGTGAAAGAAGGAACTGCAGTCGCAGAACCATAAGTGCCAGTCGAGACTCCAGTCGAAATCAAAGAAAGCACTCCAGAATTGGTCAAAGTCGCATCGCCAGAGAGAGTGACCGGAGAGGCAACATTGGAAGCATTTCCAACAAAAATCTGACCATCATTTAAAGCAGCCGTTGGAGGAGTGTAACCCAATGCCGTGGTGATATCTGCTGAATTGATCTGAGAAGCTGAAAGCACGCGGCCTTTCGCATCGACCTGAACCTTCGTGTAAGTTCCAGCAGCAACCCCGGTTGTATCCAATGCCAAATTTCCAGCACTGGTAATCGTGGCATCACCCGAAACAACTTTGTTCACCCAAGCCGTGCCATCATAGATCATTATCTGGTTGACCGCCGTAGCGGCGGTGATTGCTTTGCCTTTGATTTTATCTACTGAATTGGTGTCGTAGGTACCGGTCACATCTCCCGAAAACGCGGATGAGGTCCCGAGCTTGGCATTGAAAATGTCGTACTCTGCTTTACTGATCAATCCAGCCGTTGTCCCGGTGTTGGATGCAGATGGGATTTTCAATGTGATTGTGTCGGAACCGGCTGCAATGGTCGGCGAAGTGACTGAGTTGTCAGTTGAAACCGCAATGGTCTGAGCGTTTCCTGATTGACCATTGATGGATTGGATTCCAGAACCAGAAACCCCAAGAACTTTGATTGTCGATCCATCCCAGTACTTCACTTCATTAGAAGTGGTATTAAACCAAGTAAACCCCTTTTGAGTTCCGTTCCATCCAGCTGTGCTTGGGTCGGATGAAGTTTGGAAGAGACCCAAAGTCCCTAACATCGAATCGCCAGCTTTGTTCAGAGGCGTGTAGCCCAAAGCAGTTGTTAGATCACCACTGACGATGTTTGCACCACCAGTCACGCGGCCTTTGGAATCGACTGTGACTTTGGTGTAAGTTCCAGCAGAAACACCAGTTGTATCCAAAGCCAAAATACCAGCATTAGAAATCGTGGCATCACCAGAAATTGTGACAGCCGTGGCATCACCGGAAGCATTGCCAACCAGGATTTTTCCTGATGTCAGAGACGATGACATGGCATCCGTGATCCCATATCCCACAAGAGTTGTGGGTCTATTCGATAAATCAGCAAAATCAAGCGCTGTATTCACCCAGTTGGTGCCATCGTAACGTAAGACTTGTCCAGTAGCATAAGCAGCAGGTGCTACGGCTTTCCCTTTGATCTTTTCAACCGAAGTGTTGTCATAGGTACCGGTCACATCTCCCGAAAAAGCAGTTCCAGCTCCAAGTTTAGAATTGAAAGTGTCGTACTCGGTCTTGCTGATCAATCCGGCCGTTGTTCCGGTATTCGAAGCCATCGGATACTTTATAGTATGCACATCAGAAGCAGACGTGATCTGGGGCTGAACAACCGAGTTATCGATCGAGTAAGCAAAGGTCTGAGTCTGTCCTGTCTGACCACCTAAAGAAGTCAGACCACTAGATGACACGCCCAAAGTTTGAACAGCAGAACCATTCCAATACTTAATGGCGTTGGCACTGGTGTTAAACCAAGTTCGACCTTTTTCGGAAGCACCCCAGCCCGCAGTTGAAGGATCTGAAGAGTGTTGCGAAAGCAGAAGATGTTTTGAAGCCGCAAGCTCAATATTTCCGACGTTAGTTAAATCGTAACCACCCATATTGAGGGTGCCAGCCATTGTGTCGCCAGCACGATTCACAGGAGTGTAACCAAGAGCTGTCGTTACATCCGTCGACGTGATTTGAGAAGCCGAGAGCACGCGACCTTTCGCATCGACCTGAACTTTTGAGTAAGTCCCAGCCGCAACTCCAGTTGTATCCAAAGTCAAAGTTCCAGTGCTAGAAATCGTCGCATCCCCAGAGACAATACGATTCACCCAAGCCGTGCCGTCATAGATCATCATCTGGTTCACTGCCGTAGCGGCGGTGACGGTTTTGCCTTTAAGTTTATCTACGGAAGTCGCATCGTAGGTACCGGTCACATCACCACTAAAATTGGTAGTCGTTCCTAATTTGTTATTGAAAGAGTCATACTCGGCTTTGCTGACCAGACCGGCAGTGGTTCCAGCAATTGAAGCCAAAGGCACTTTCAATGTGATTGTATCTGAACCTGCTGCGATGGTCGGCAAGACAACCGAGTTATCAATGGAAACGGCGATGGTCTGAGCGTTGCCTGATTGACCATTGATGGATTGAATTCCACCTCCGGCAACACCAAGAACCTTGATTGCGGATCCATCCCAATACTTCACTTCATTAGAAGTGGTATTAAACCAAGTAAACCCTTTTTGTGTGGCATTCCAACCTGCAGTGGAAGGATCCGACGAAGTCTGATAAAGACCCAAAGTCCCCAGCATAGAATCGCCAGCTTTGTTCAGAGGCGTATAGCCAAGAGAAGTTGTGATATCACCGCTCACAAGATTCGCGCCCACAGTCACACGACCTTTGGAATCAACTGTGACTCTGGAATAAGTCCCAGCGGCAACTCCCGTGGTATCCAAAGTCAAAACACCCGCATTAGAAACCGTAGCGTCACCAGAAACAGTCACTGCAGTCGCATCACCAGAAGCGTTACCCACCCAAATCTTTCCTGAGGCTAAGGAAGAAGATAGAGCATCTGTAATTCCGTAACCGGCAATGGTCGTCGGCTTATTCGAAAGATCAGCAAAATCCAAAGTGGTGTTCACCCACTTTGTTCCGTCATACCGGATCACCTGTCCGGCAGCATAGGCAACAGGAACGACGGCCTTCCCTTTGATTTTGTCGACAGAAGTATTGTCATAGGTACCGGTCACATCTCCTGAAAAAGCTGAAGAGACCCCAAGTTTCGAATTAAAACTGTCATAATCAGTTTTACTGATCAAACCCGCCATCACACCAGGAGTAAGGGCCATCGGGATTTTCCAAGTATGCGCATCTGAAGCCGAAGTGATTGTGGGCGTTGCAACTGAGTTATCAACACTGATGGCTAAAGTCTGAGTCTGGCCAGTTTGCCCACCCAAGGATGACAATCCGGACGAAGCGATGCCTAGTGTTTGAATTGCGGACCCATTCCAAAATTTAATGGAATTGGCGGTGGTGTTAAACCACGTTCGGCCTTTTTCAGCCGAACCCCAACCGACAGTCGAAGGATCGGAACCGTGCTGAGAGAGCAGCAAGTGTTTGCTTGCAGCCAATTCAATATTACCGACATTGGTAAGATCATAGCCACCCATATTCAGTGCACCGGTCATAGTATCGCCAGCGCGATTCACGGGAGTGTAGCCAAGAGCCGTCGTCATGTCGGCACTGACCAAATTGGATCCAGAAGTCACACGACCTTGAGCATCAGTTGTGACCTTGGAGTAAGTGCCAGCAGTTCCCACATTCTTAAGCGCCAAACTTCCATCAGTCGAAATGCTGGCATCTCCAGAGATCGTAACGGCTTGAGCTTTTCCGCTGCCATCCCCAACCCAGATCTTTCCAGCAGCAAGAGTGGAAGCATTCGTCACAGTCGGGATGATCACAGTACAAGTGATGGTATCGGTCACAGAATCATAGGTCAGTCCCGCGCCAGCTCCGCAAGCCGCGCCAGTTAAAAATGCTCCGTTCCCTGCAGCTGTGGATCGAATGTCAGAAATATTTAAAAGACGAAATGAAGGTGCTCCGTTAGCACCCTGAGGAGCCGCCAAAACAGTTCGAGCCGTTTGCGAGCCAAAACCAGCAGTTGAAGAAACCCAAGAAAGGCCACCGCTCCCATTGCTTTGTAAGACATCACCGGAATTTCCATCATTGTCGGGCAAAGTGAAAAGCACATTGCCAGTCAAAGTCGGAGAGGTGAACTGAACGTAGTTTGCGCCATTGTAAATGCGAAGCTGAGTGGCTTGCACAGT
>JBGGMM010000090.1:0-9630 GCA_041288045.1 Pseudobdellovibrionaceae bacterium
GCATTGGGTGCAGCCATTGATTATGTCAACAAAGTGGGATTTGAAAAAATCCAAGCCATTGAACACGAGCTTTTAGAGTACGCAACTGCGGAGCTTAAAAAAATCCCAGGAATTCGTATTCTTGGCGAAGCCAGAGACAAAGCTCCGATTCTGTCTTTCGCTCTTGATCAAACTCACCATTCGGATCTGGCGCAGATTCTGGATCAGGAGGGCGTGGCTGTGCGTGCCGGTCACCACTGCACAATGCCTCTTTTAAAAAGATTCAATGTGACGGGGACAGTGCGCGCTTCTTTTTCAATTTTTAACAACAAGGCCGATGTGGACGCTCTGGTAAAAGCAGTTTTGAAGGCCAAGGAGATGCTCTCATGATCGCCCCAGCTCAAGAAGTTCTCATCCGGACACAGGCGACTCCCAATCCCAATGCCTGGAAATTTGTTTTGGATCGGCCAGTGCTACTGGAAGGTAAGGCCACTTACTCGACATCCGAAGAAGCTTATGGAAACCGGTTGGCTTTGGATTTATTGGCCATTGACGGGGTGAAGCAGGTTCATTTTTTCCAGAATGTCATCACAGTCACGCATCGGATTGATTCAGAGCCTGAAGACATTCAAAAGCAGGTCGTCTCTGTTATTCAGACCAGACTGCCAGTGCATGATCCTAGTTTTGGGATTGTGAAATCTCAGTTGGAGCTTCGTAAAACTTTGCCAGAGGATGTTCAGGCGATTGAAGGGATTTTAGATCGCACCATTCGACCGGGACTTCAAGGTGACGGTGGGGATATTCAGGTCATCAAATACGAGGAAAACAAACTTTACGTGCACTATGAAGGAGCCTGCGGAACTTGTCCCAGTGCCACCACAGGCACATTGATGGCAATTGAAGGAATCATGCGAGATGAATTCAATCCCGAAATTGAAGTCATTCCAGTTTAATTTTTGAAATTTTCAAATTATTCAGCGTGAACGTGCGTAGATGAAATGTGGGGCTGTTTCACTGGTTCTGCTTTTTCATTTGTTTTCGCAAATGCCAGACCGAAGAGAAAAAGAAAGAGTCCGATCGAAATAGCGATTGGCTTTTTCATGTCCTTAAACGTCCTCCGTGTCACCAAATCTACTGGTGAACTCTCTTCATTTTGGCAGCAGTTTCGTCTTTCTTCAAGGCCAGTTCCGAATTTTGAACCTTCATATTTTGTTCAGTGTCCGCAGCTTGCATTTGCGCAGCAGAATTGGTTGCGAAGCTTCCAGATCCGGCAAAATTGACTCCATTTGAGAGAGCGGAAACATGCAGAGTGACTGTTTTTGCAACGCTTTCTTTCGAGACACCAGTGACGATAATTTCGGTAGAGGCTTTTTGCCCTGGTAGCAGGTTTGGCCAGGCATCTTCAAGCTCACCACTGACGACCGAGGCGTCCGGCGGCAAGCTCCATTGAAACTTGACTTCCTGATCAATGGGGCGATTCAGAGTGACCTCCGCTTTAAGGCGTAGCTCCTGCTCATCGTGATCTGGAATTCCTCCAACAGCTGAGATTTCGACTTGGAGAGCTTGATGAGGCTTACTCGAGGGATCATGAGCCCAAGGAAGGATTTTGAGTTTAGGTGCGGGTAGTGTTGAAGCCAGATTTCTGGAATTCGTCTTTTGATAGAAATAGCTCAGAGAAAGACCCAATCCAAAACCCAAAACGGAAAAGAAGAGAATTTTTTTTATGGACATAGGCGTTTGCTTCCTCCGGCGGTCTCTAAGTAGAAGTTCGCAGTCTGATTCACACTGTCTGGATCCACAGCCACATGAATTAAATAATAACCCGGACTGCGTCCGGATAACGAGATCGACTCGACTCCGGTCGAGCCTGATTCAGGGTAAAACCGAGCGCTAGAGCTGATCAATGTCGAACTATCCGAAAATGCGTAATCTTCATTCCAAACATAAAGGTCCAGATCGGATGGGGTTCCCGAAGATGCCGAGTATTTCAAGGCCACAGTGGAATGGGTTGAGGTCCCGTCATAGTAATAAGAGAAAAAATCATTGGATGCCGCGTAGTTATTGGAACCACTGATTCCAGTTAACGAGAAAGTGCAGCTTGCTACCTGTGGAGTCAATACGTAAGCATATTCGCGTCTTGTGGCGAGCTGCTTTTCGTTGGTCAAGACAGCATCGAAATCCGTTTGCATCGAGCCCGAGCCTTGAGCCACGACATCCGCTCTGATCAACTCATTGAAATGTCCCATGTTCCTAAAATGAACATCGGTCGAGCGAAATCCAGAAGGCGAAGAGGAAAATGTTTTCCAGATCGGACCAAAGCCTAAATCGGCTCCTTTGGAATCTCCACCCACTTTGCTTTCTTGAATGTCCCAAAGGGCTCTTGAAACGGAGACTTCGCGAAAAATCCCTTCACCGCTTTGAGAGGGGACGTCTTGAGATTGGGATTCAAGATCTAAGACAATTGAAATTCCGGTTCCACCTGAGCAATCAATATTCCCGGTTGTGTCCACATAATGAGAATCACCGCGGACAGCTCCTTGGAAATAATTCCCCCAGCCCTCTGACCAAGCCAATCGAGCATCGATTTGAGTTGTCCCTGAATGGGATCCGCCAGGTGAATCACTATAAGCTTTGGCTTTTTCAAGGTAGTGTCCGTATTCGTGAAGGACCACAGAATTATCAAAGTGATCAGTGTCCACGCAAGTGCTACCGTTGATTCCACCCATCAAGTAAATACCTGTGGCCATTCCTAAAGAAGTGTCGTCACTTGGAATAAAAAAGGAAATCGATGCAGTTGGAGAGCCATAATAGGCGCCGGGACTTAAGCCTGGAGTCCAAAATACTCGAACTTTGTCGACTGCGCCTGTCAGTGGCGTGCAGATACTTCCTAAGTTTGTGCAGCTCGAATTGTTTCGAATGAATTCATTTGCCAGATAAATTTGATCGAGAATATTGAAAGCTCCACCTTCCAGAGTGCCTGTGTAATCCGCTGCTGGTAATGTAACGGCCTTGGTGGTTTCAGAGCCGGCCAATGTGAAAGAGACCGAAATTGAATAGGGAGTCATTGAAGTCGGATTGTCTAGAACACTCGCTTTGACGTAATTGTTTTCCGCACGCGAGAGGACTTTCAAAGTATAAGTCCCAGCGGTTCTTGGAATATTGATGCTGATTCCACCAGTGGCATTGGTTTCACCACATTGAATGGTGGTGCCACCGCTGTCCAGAATTTGCACTTCGGCGCGTTTGATGGTGCCTGTTGCCGAAGTCGTCAGTCCGACCAAGCGGTTGACCTGGCGATACTTGAATTGGGCTGTGGCAGTGATTGCAGTGGCAGTTGTCGGATTTGAAACACTTGAGCAGTAGGATTTTTCGCTACCAATGGAGCCATACAGGTTGTCAGTGCTGGGACTGGTGTCAGCGTCGGGACCTTTGGCGCAACCAACGAGCCCTAAAATGAAGACGAACAAAAGGAGATACTGCCTGGAAAGCATAAGAACTTTTCGGCATTTTTCGAATTCAACTGAATTGTTAGGAAAGGATTGAGCTAAATAAAATTCTCAGATTGAGACAGATGGTTTGAAGAAAAAAAAAGATCCCAGAAAGGTGTGAAACAATAACCCCAATCTGCAAGGTGGGTGGCCATGATAACAACTTTAGGCTTCTCAATACGAGTTGAGCTTGCACACCATTGTCAGGGACAGCCCCCAAAAATATGCTTGTCGGGTTATTTTTCTTACACTTCCTGAGACCCGGATTTCATCTTACTCGATGTCCATGAATGATGGAAGGTCCAGTCAACTTTTTATGCTGAAGATCCGATGAAATTTAGGATGAAATATGAAACTCTCGACTTTATTTTTCCATTCCTCGTTTTTTCCTATGGAATTCTCATTGTGTTTGTGCTTGAAAATAAAGCTCTTGACAAGCTTGCTAGGAGCCGACTTCCGGACGGTGGAGCGACTCTGCGCAGCCATAAACAATTGGCTTACACTTGTCTTTTCATTGGTGGTCTTTGGTCTCTGCAAAACTTGCTGTTTTCTTGACGAACGCGCGGCCCTTCTTTACCCTGGCAAGCCATGAATGAAAACAACCTCGCAATCGCCAAGGAAAGCACGGAAACGGCTGTTCTCTCAGTCGAAGAACTGAATCGACAGATCCGTCAGTTGATCGAAGGCGAGCTCGGACTGGTGTGGGTTCAAGGGGAAATTTCTAATTTCAAAGCCCACACTTCGGGTCATTTTTATTTCAGTTTGAAAGACTCCAAATCTCAAGTCAGCGCAGTGATGTTTCGCGGATTCAATTCTCGTTTGAAATTCAAACCAGTTGATGGTCTCGAAGTTGTGGTGCGAGGACGCGTCTCTGTCTATGAGCCCCGGGGCTCTTATCAGATCGTCTGTGAGATGATGGAACCTGTCGGTGCCGGCGCTTTACAAAAAGCATTTGAGCAGTTGAAGGAAAAACTGAAGGGAGAAGGTCTTTTTGATTCCTCTCGAAAAAGACCTTTGCCGGCAATGCCAAAACATATCGCGATTGTCACTTCACCAACGGGTGCAGCGATTCGAGATATGATCAATGTTCTGAATCGGAGAAATCGTTCGGTTCCAGTGACTTTGGTTCCCACTCTGGTTCAAGGCGAGGGAGCGGCTGCCCATATTTGTGAAGCTCTTCGCAAAGCCACCATGCTTGAGAACGTCGATGTGATCATCATTGGTCGAGGCGGTGGGTCCATCGAGGATCTTTGGGCATTCAATGACGAACGCTTGGCAAGGGCTATTGCTGCTTGTCCAGTTCCGGTGATTTCAGCTGTTGGGCACGAAATTGATTTTACAATCGCTGATTTTGTCGCTGATCTTCGAGCGCCAACTCCGTCAGCGGCCGCAGAGCTTGTCGTGAAAAACACGGCGGATCTCTGTCACAAGCTTGAGGGCATGGAAAAGATGCTTCGAATGGCAATGAGCAAATTCCTTCGCCTGGAAAGCCAAAAGCTTCAGACACTGACCGCTCGTTTGGTTGATCCCAAGCGGCGATTGCAAGATTTGATTTTGCGAAATGATGAATTGCTGGCCCGTCTCCAGCAGGCATTTGCGAAATTTTTGGAAACTCGAAGGCTGGAGCTGAAAGTGGCAACAGAAAGTATGCCGACTCCGCAAAAACTTCTGGGTGAAAAACGTTCTGAAATCGGAATGCTCCAATTGAAAATGAACAATCACATGACCTGTTTGGTGGATAAACAGAAAATGGATTTGAATCGTTTTATGGCTTTATTGGAAAGCCTGAGCCCTTTGAAAGTTGTCGAGCGGGGTTATTCGGTTGTTCGAAAGTCAGACAAATTGGTCAAAGCCGTGTCGCAATTGAATATCGGCGATGATGTCAATGTTCGCCTGGCAAAAGGCGAATTTATCGCCACAGTGAAAGAAATCAAATAAGAGAGGTTCCCATGGATTTTGAAAAAAAATTAGGCCGACTTGAAGAAATCGTGCAGAAAATGGAAAAAGGCGAATCCAGTCTTGAAGATTCTCTGAAACTTTTTGAAGAGGGAATCAAGCTTTCCCGCGAATGCCACACACAACTGAATAGTGCTGAGGCGAAAGTCAAAAAACTTGTGGCAATGGATGCCAATGGCAAAGCCGTCACTGATAACTTTGCCGTCGAAGATGAATAATCAAGATCGAAAAGAATGGGTGGATGATGCCGTCGATCGACTGATCGAAACCTGGCAGATCCCTCAAATACAGGGAATTCTCAAGCTCAAGGAATCCGTCACCTATTCTTTTTCCAGAGGCGGCAAGCGATTTCGCCCTGTCTTGTCTCTCTTGTTAGCTGAAAGCTTTGCTGTCCACCCACAGAAAGTGCTGCCTTGGGCTCTGGCCGTTGAAATGATTCACACTTATTCTTTGATCCATGACGATCTGCCTTGTATGGACAATGATGATTTTCGTCGGGGTGAGCCCACCAACCACAAAGTTTTTGGTGAAACCACAGCTCTTCTTTCTGGTGATGCCCTCTTAACTCAGGCCTTTGGACATCTCGCAGTTTCGTACCGTGACGAAGCTGCCCTGGGTTTAAAATTGATCGCTCTTCTCTCTGAAGCTTCTGGAATTTTCGGAATGGTGGGGGGGCAAGCCATTGACCTTGAATTTCAAAAGCAAAAACCCAGTCTTGAAGAATTGAAACTGATGCACGAAATGAAAACCGGAGCTCTGATTCGGGTGAGTGTTGAGGGAGCTGCGATCATCTGCGGTCTTTCTGGGGCAAAAATTCAGACCTGTCGGCAACTGGGCGAAGCCATTGGTCTTGCCTTTCAAATCAAGGACGATCTTTTAGATGCTGCCGAGAAAACGGAAGTGGGCAGTTTTCCTGCCGTTGTTGGGCTCCAACAAACAAAAGAAATCCTTTCGGATTTAACTCTTCAAGCAAAAAAACTTCTTTCTCAATTGGGAATTTCAGAGGGTCCTTTGATTGAATTGGTTCAATCTAATTTTGACCGGGAAAAATGAAAAAGCGAATCGATCTTCTGTTGGTTGATCAAAAGAAAGTCACTTCAAGAACCAAAGCCCAGGATCTAATCAAATCGGGCGCCATTTGGATTCTTGAAAATGAAGTGTGGAAGCAAATCCAATCCTCCAATCAAACTGTCGATGAATTTAGCCAAATTGAAATTCGCGATTCACAATGGGATCGATTTGTTTCTCGAGGAGCTTTCAAACTGGAAGGTGCACTGAAAGAATTGAAATTTTCAGTTCAAGGACTTCAGGCGCTGGATGTCGGTTTATCCACAGGTGGTTTTGCTGACTGCTTGCTTCAAGCTGGTGCTGCCCACGTGGTCGGAGTGGATGTGGGGCATGGGCAGCTGCATCCTAAACTTCAAAAGCATCCTCAGCTCCAGTCTTTAGAGGGAATCAACGCTCGGGAACTGCATCAAAATCCTCAAGTCTTAGCGAGTATGCCACAGGGAGGCTGGGATTTGATTGTGGTTGATGTTTCCTTTATCTCTCTTGCCCTAGTGCTTCCTGCGATTTCGTCTGTCCTCAAATCCCATGGCCATCTCTTGGCCCTGGTCAAGCCGCAATTCGAAGTTGGAGCGGAAGGCTTGGGAAAAGGCGGACTTGTTAAAGATTCATCGCTCTATGCTGAAGTTGAAAAGAAAATTCGGCAAAAATGTCTTGAGGTCAATTTGAGTGTTCGAGATTATCTGAATTCTTCAATCGAGGGAAAAGATGGCAACAGAGAATTTTTCATTTTTGCCCAAAAAAACTAAACTCCTGATCATGAGCCTGCTGGTTTTATCAGCCTGCCAATCAGCTCGCAAAACTGGAACTGAGGAAGGCCCGGTGACTCCGGGTCCATCAACTTCTTCATCCGCGCCGTCCACGCGTGAGGAAGCTCCCACAGGCCAACCAAGCCAGCCATTGCCGGTGGGAGTAGTGCCCAAAATTGGATTGATTTTAGGCCCAGGAGCTTTACGTGCCTATGCCCACGTCGGTGTCGTGCAAGAATTTGCAAAACAGAAAATGCCCATTCACGCCATTGCCGGAATGGAAATGGGATCTTTGGTGGCAGCTATTTTCGCCAACAAAGGTCAGCCCTACGATGTGGAATGGCAGATGATGAAATTGAAAGAATCTGATTTACTTCAAAAGGGAATTCTTTCAAGTGAGGTGAAGCCAGGCGATGTGAAATCACTGAGCGAATTTATCAATTTGTCGCTTAGCTCGAGCCGCGCTGAAAATGCCAAAGTCAATTTTTCATGTCCTGCTCTGCATTTGGAGCGACAGCAGGTCTACTTGATGAATCGGGGAGCTTATTCGGAAATGCTGCCTTTTTGCTTGGCCTTTCCACCTCTTTTCAAAGCCCACCAACAAAATGTTTCTGGTGTCTTCAGCCTCAAAGCTCTTGTTGAGCAACTTCGTGCAAAGGGGGCAACTTCGATCATTTATGTTGATTTGCTCTCTGGCCCAGTTCAAATCAAGGGAGCGACTTCGGAAACTCAAATTCTTTGGAGCCTTGCTGCCGAAGCTTTGAGTCGGCCAGAAAAGGGAATCGATTACGTTGTTCACGTCCCATTGAAAGACTTTGATTTATTGGATTTCAATCGCCGACGGGAAATGATACAAAAAGGCCAGCAGGCAGCCCAAGAAGCATCTGCAAAAATCTTGAAAATGATCAATTGGTAAAAGAGGTTGGCATGAGAAAGCCTTTAGAGAACGTCAGAATTTTCGCTGATCGCAGAGCTCAAATCGGGCAAAAAGCACAAGGAGCCGCTTTCATTTTGGCTTCTCACCCTGAGTACGTCAGAAACAATACTGTCCATCATCCCTACCGACAAGATTCAAATTTCTATTATCTCACTGGATTTGAAGAACCAGAATCCATTTTTGTTTTTCGTCCTGGCATGAAGCCCGAGGCAGTGCTTTTTGTTCGAAAGAAAAACATGGAGCGAGAAACATGGGATGGGTTTCGTTTCGGACCCGATGCCGCTCAGACCGAATTCAAAATGGACAAAACCTTTCCAATCGAAGAGTTTGAAACCCAAATTCCACAACTTCTCAAGGGCGTTGATAAGCTTTATTACCGAAGATTTAAGAATTCCGATATGGATGAAAAAGTGGATCATGCGCTGCTGGACTTGAAAGCCAGCCAGAGCCGAACTGGTTTTGGGCTTCTTCCCATTTACGATGCAGACGAATTTCTGGGCGAATTCAGATTGAGAAAGGGTGATTCCGATATTTCCAATCTTCGCAAAGCCTGTGAAATCAGCGCTGATGCACACACAGAGACAATGAAATACATCAAACCTGGAATGAATGAAAAAGAAGTCCACGGTTTTTTTGTTTATCAGCTTTTAAAGCGGGGAGCTGCCCGCGAAGGATACAATGGTATTTTCGCATCAGGAAATAATGCGACGACACTCCACTACGTGTTCAATGATCAAAATCTCAAAGCGGGTGAGCTCTTGCTTGTTGATGCTGCCGGCGAATTTAATTATTTCACTTCGGATATCACTCGTACTTATCCCATCAACGGCCGTTTCAATGAAGAGCAAGCCGAAGTTTACGAGGGCGTTTTGAAAATCCAAAAGGACCTGATCGACATGGTCAAACCCGGACTGCCCTTTCAAATTTTGCAAGACACTGCGACTTCAATGCTCACTGACTTGATCCTTGAGCTTGGGCTGCTCACAGGACGCAAAGAAGATATTATCAAAACATTGGAACACAAAAAGTACTATCCACACGGAATCGGCCATTTCCTCGGAATGGATGTTCACGACAACGGAATGTATTTTTCCAAGAAAACAAATGAGCCCGTACCGATTGAAGAAAACATGGTGTTCACAATTGAGCCTGGAATCTACATTCCAGAATACGACCAAACAGTGGCAGAAGAGTACCGAGGCATCGGCATTCGCATCGAAGACAACATTCGAGTCACAAACAACGGCGCCGAAGTCCTAACTGCAAAAGCCCCAAAAGAAATCGCCGATCTCGAAAAAATAATCGGCAGTTATTAATCACTTGCCAGACGACCACGATGGTCGTCTGGGAGCCTTCACATGGACGGACACACTGGCGTTTACCCTCGGCACCGCTGTGCTCGAGACCCTCCATCCACGATGTTGTCCGTTGGTATGGCGTGCCGACGGACAACATC
>JBGGMM010000091.1:0-7513 GCA_041288045.1 Pseudobdellovibrionaceae bacterium
TGCACAGGAAGCTCAGGAGCACCAATCTCTTTGGTGTTCTCAAAGCCCTGGACTGTCAGTTTGGTGAAATTTCCGAATTTATTTTCAGAAATCGGCTTCATTTGTAATGTTGCCAAATCCAAGTTGAGTGATTTTTGTGCAGCTTGCACAGATAGCGAAAGCCCCAATAAGAGGCCAATAATCAAGTGGTTCATACTTCCCCCCTCCTTAAGTAGGTATCTGGCAAATGACAAAGTCACCGAAGTTTCAGTGCTTCCTCAACAAACTAAACCTTGGGGCTGGCGGCACTGGACCTTCGATGGTATAGACTTGCCATGCAGTTTACAGACCTAGACCTTATCGACCCCCTTCAGCAGGCTTTAAAAGAGTCTGGATATTCAAACCCGACTCCAATTCAGAGCCAAGCCATCCCGGTGGTCCTGGAAGGCCACGACCTTTTGGGAATTGCGCAAACAGGAACCGGAAAAACCGCCGCTTTCTGCCTGCCGATTCTTCAGCTTTTGGATCAGCAACGCACTCGACGTGAGCCTAAATGTCCTCGCGTCTTGGTTTTAACCCCGACCCGAGAATTGGCGATTCAAATTCATAAAAGTCTTTTGACCTATGGACGCCACCTCAAGCAAAAATATGCCGTGATTTTCGGCGGAGTGGGACAAGGCAATCAAGTTCGGGATCTTTCCCAGGGAACAGATGTTTTAGTGGCAACTCCGGGCCGACTTTTAGATTTGATCGAGCAAAAATACCTCAAGCTGGATCGCATTGAAATTTTCGTTTTGGATGAAGCCGACCGGATGCTCGATATGGGTTTCATGAGAGATATCAAGCGCATTTTGCCCTTGCTACCGCAAAAACGCCACAGCCTGTTTTTCTCAGCGACAATGCCAAAAGATATCCAAAATCTTGCAGAGTCGATTCTTTCCAACCCTAAAAAAGTGGAAGTCACTCCACCGTCGACCACTGTCGAACGCATTCAGCAATCTGTTTACTTTGTTGAGAAAAAAGACAAACCAAGTCTGCTCCTCCATCTTTTAAAGAATAACAACCTCTACAAGGTTCTGGTCTTCGTTGAAATGAAGCATGGAGCCAACCGTGTCGTTGAAAAGCTTGAAAAAAATGGCATCACTGCCGCCGCCATCCACGGCAATAAATCACAAGGGGCTCGGCAAAGAGCTATTGATGACTTTACTCATGACCGCGTTCGAGTCCTGGTTGCAACCGACATTGCCTCTCGTGGAATCGACATTGATGGAATCACTCACGTGATCAATTATGAGCTCCCCAATTTACCAGAAAGCTACGTACACAGAATCGGCAGAACGGCTCGCGCTGGCACAGAAGGTGATGCCATTTCGCTTTGCACAGCCGAAGAAAAATTTTATCTTTACTCGATTGAGAAAACCACTCGCCAAAAAATCGAAGTCGCCAAAGACCACCCCTATCATTCCGATTCAGCCGAAAGAGCCGCCGTCGTCAGCCCAACAAAATCAAAGGGCAACAACAGCGGTGGCCACAGCGGTTCAAGAAGCAAAGGCAAAAGTGGAAGCGGAGGCAGAAATCGCCGAAGCTTTCGATCCAGAAGATAATCCCTCCTCATCTCATCTGTCTCTAGCACAGCGGTGACGAATGTAAACGTGAGTCTGGCAAGTGAATTTGGGACAGCTCTTGGTTGGTTTTTTGGTTTGATTTGATTTGGTTGCACTCTAATTATCGTCTGCCTATGAGCAGACGCTAGCTGGAGTGCATTTTTGGAATGAGATTAGTTGGATTTTCGGTAGTCTTTGCGCCAAGCCAGGATTTTCATTGCGGCTAGAACTAGGATGAGACCGCAGAATTGGCTGATGTGAAAGGCTCGATCTGTCATGGCAGAGTTGCGATAAATCAGAGCGAAAGCTCCGAGGATGAAAAACAGATAGGGACGAAGCTCGTACATGTCGCGTTTTGGATCTGATGGATAGTGTCTCATTGAAATCCCCCTTGCTGATACCCACAGAGACTGCAAATTCACTTCCAAGCGACAAAAGTTAGAAATGAATTTTATTGGGTTTGGGGAGTCGGCGGGCTTCTAACTCTTTGACAGCTGTTTGGCTCTCATTCGACAGTCTCATTTTGAGACTGTCTCACGACTTTGTTTAGGAAGCTTTTCGGTCTTTCATGACATCTTCGACGTGAGTTCTAAATTCGGGATAGGCGGTTGTGACTCGGTCAAAGGCCTGTCGATCCAAAGTGTAAATGTCACAGAAAGTGTGGGCTTTTGCTGTTGCAGTTCTGGGACGATCGGAAATCAGAGCCATTTCACCGAAAAATGCTCCTTCTCCGAGTGTGACGATTTTCTTGCCTTGGCGGTCTAAAATATCCACATGTCCATTTTGAATAAAGTAGAGAGCGTCACCTTTTTCATCCACTTTGAAGATCTTTTCATCTGGAATGAAAATACGCGGCTTTAATTCACTCATCAAATCACCGATCAGTTCTTGATCAGCTCCTTTCAGGAAAGGAACCTTTTCAATAATGGGTCTATTGATATGCAGAAAAAGTTCGGATTGAATTTTTCCAGGCAAGCCGTCTAAGAGAGCATCGTCTTGATAACCTTTTTTATTGGTCCACATGTAATGATAGTAAGTGCGGATTTTTGTCCGCAATTCATTGGGGATTCGATGAAGTCGCATGAAAGTTTCAATTCGATCCAGATTGTCCATATGGTGTTCACGAGCTGCATCCGACCTGGCCAGCAGTCCCGCAACGTTACTGAGAATAAAGCCAAACACACCCACGCCAACCACTTGAATCCCGCAAGAGTAAAGCATTTGGCCAATGGATTTCGCCGAAATATCGCCGTATCCGACTGTCGTCAAAGTAGTGAAAGTCCAATAGACCGCTTTGACATAAGTGAGTACCGAATCCTCTTCAGTTCCTGCAGTTCCACTGCCCAGAGAAATCCAGCCACAGGCCACCAAGTGAACGAGCAGAGGCAAAAAAATAATCAAAGGAACCAAGCGGTAGGTGATCGGCTGTAAAGAATGAAATCGGTCTAGAAAAGGTTTGATGTGACGGATATGGCGCACCGTTAAGAGATTAAAGAAAAGAACTGCTGACAGAGTCGTATCAAAAAGAACAAATGCAAAAAGAGAAAAGGGCATCAAACAGATCAAATCCAAAGCCAAATCTAATTTGAGCCAAGATCTGATTTTTTTTGGATTGTCGGGAACGTCATGAAAATGCAAATAAATGTTGATGATAGAAACGAATGAGATCAAAAGATCAAATGCCACTTCTAATGCCATCGGCGGAGCAAAACCAATCAATCGAATGGGAAGCCAAAAGCCCACCAAAAAAGACCCAGCAATCGAGGCAAGCCGAAGAATTTGGATTTGATTCATGAACTTCCTTTCGGAAGTTCATGTGAAACCAATCAGTCTAGGAAAGACTAGGGATCTAACTGGGCCAGCAGTTCGGCCTGCTTTTCTTGAACCCAAGTGCGGATCTCTGAATTCAAAAGATTGGTGTAATTTCCCCGCCCAATACACAGATTGAATTCGCCTTTCGGATCTAGCAAATCTTGTTCGCCACTGAGCATACTGACATTGGAAACAACTCCGAGAATGACAAATTCTTTTTTGTCAGGATCATAGGCCAGTCCTGGTCCTCCTGAATCGCCAATGCAAAATCCTTTGTGATCATTTTGATTGATGCTAAAAGTTTTACTTTCCGGATCAAATGCCAGAACTTTTCTTAAGACGTATTGAAGACCCTTCGTGCCTTTGGCCATTTCTTCTTCATTAGAAGAAGCCGAAGTTGTTCCATATCCTATCGCAACCAAATCCAATGGAAATTGAAATTGGTTTGGCTTCGCCAATCTGAGAATTCTTTCTAGAGGAATATCTTCACCTAAAAGAATCACGGCGATATCATGATGAAAAAGCTTGGAAGCGCCATTGAACTTCTCATGATAGCGGATACCTATTGCTGGTATCCAATTGGCCATATTGACCTGCGCCTCATCTGGTGATTCTCCCAGGATGAGATAAATTTGATTCGGTTTAAGATCAACCACACAGTGAGCAGCCGTCAGGACAATCCGAGGTGAAATCGCGGATGCTGTGCAGTTCGCTTGCCAGCTGACTTCGGTGCTTCCATTGGCTTTCTTCTGCAGACTCACTCCAAGCGCCAGTTGCATGACTTTCTGGCGAAGGGCCGAGTTTTTTTCGACGGCTTGACCACCAATCACTCCGGCTGATGTCGCCGACTGAACCGCAAAACGAGAAGCTGGTGAACGATTTTTCGCGCAAGCTCCCAAAACTAAAAAAACCAACAGCAGCGGACTGAAAATTTTTCTCGATTTTAAAAGACATATTTTTGTCATCACTTGCCCCCTTTCGGCCTGATTTTCTCTCTGAAGGTGAGCCTAATGGCACTTTTCAGAGATACACATCAAGAGAGCAAGAGAGAGGCCCGAAACAAGCTTGAATTCGTGAAAGGAATTCACGATCCTGAGACAACTCGGCAGATATCACCGCTCGCAAAACGATAGACAAGAAAGGAACCTGGCACTTCAGTTCCGGTTGAGCGAAATTCTTTGAAGATTTGTGATCGGACTTTATCAGAGACCAGGTTGAGAGTTCTTTCAGTGATCTCAACACTCTCAACGCTGGCTCCCCGTTTTTCGCATTGAAAATAAAACCAACGATTGCTGTAAAAACGGCATTTCAAATCAGGAATTTCAGCTTCCACTTTCGGTGGAGCTTCCGGGTCACCTGGCAGATGGAGATACCTCGCAGAATATGATCGATCGCTTTGCCGAACCAATTCAAAAGAATAGGTGGGAGCCCCTGGCTCGTCCCGAAGCGCCACACAACTGACTTTTTTAACTCGATGATTTCTATTTTGGGCAGAGGCCTGAAATTCAACGAGAAAAAAGAGTGCTAAAACTGCAAAAACAAATCGATTGTGGAGCATAGAGGCCTCCTTTTGGTTGGATTCTAAGCATGGAAGGCCTCATCTCGCACGACTGGGATGCTACTAGAAGCGGCAATTGTGCCATTCGACAAAATCAAAAATCATATTCTTCTTGCGCCCAAGAAATCTGTGGTGAGCGCCGTCTCATCAACAAAAAGGCACCCAAGCCAATGATTCCGCCGGCAATTGCCATTTTCTTTACGGCTCCGGAGCGATTGTATTTCCATTCTGCTTTCCATCCCATTTCTGAAAAGATTTTCGGAAAATAGCCTTTGCTGAGATCAGAAAAAAATCCTTCGATAACATTCACTCGATCGGCGAATAATAAAAGAAACCAGTGTCGAGCTTTGTTTTCATTGATTTTATAAGCCCAACTTCGGATGGCGCCACTCAACCCCTGTGGAGGAACGCTAGTTCCAAAGATAGGCGTGAGCTGAGGCAAATCAATAGATTTAAAAACTCGAAATCGAGGCACTTGCTGACTTGGCTTATCGGCCCAATGGGGATTTATGAACCTTGGCGGAGTTCTCTCTTTTGGGTAAGCGGGTCGCTTGCTCGGCTCAAGGTCGGCCCCCCAGCCCACAATATTGGTCAATCGTTGATTATTTGATTCCATTTGATTTTCCTTTCATTAGTGCATGGAACTTGGTGGGATAAGAATCGGCTTTATGCAATGATCCAGCTTGCTTGAAAAAATATGATAGGCATCTGAGATTTCTTCCAGTGGGATACGATGACTGATCACTTTTTTAGGATCAATCCGTCCCTCTTGGATGTGCTCGATCAGCCGAGGCAGATGACGTTTGACGCTCGCTTGGTTCATTCTCAAGGTAAGTCCTTTGTTCACGGCATTTCCGATTGGCACCATATTGAAAGTGGGACCGTAAACTCCGACAATAGAAACCACACCACCTTTTCGGACCGAGTTAATCGCCCACTGAATGGCGGTCGCACTGCCCGCTTGCATTTTCAATTTCAGGCCTGTCAGTTTGTGAAAGGTGCTTCCAGCAGCTTCAGCACCGACGGCATCGATACAGACGTCGGGGCCTCTTCCATCTGTCATTTTTTTAAGGTGAAAAGGAATGTCGTCGACTTCTTTGAAATTGAGGATTTCGCATTGAGCGAAATTTTGCACGAATTCAAGACGGTATTCTAAATGATCCACAACGATCACGCGGCCAGCTCCTAAGAGCCAGGCGGATTTAGCTGCAAAAATCCCGACTGGACCGGCACCAAAGACGACCACAGTATCGCCTTCTTTGATCTCTCCCATTTCAGCTGCCTGATATCCTGTTGGATAAGCATCTGTCAGCAGGACAGCATTATCTAAATCTAAATCTTGAGGGATTTTCATAGGTCCAATATCGGCCAAGGGAACTCGAACAAATTCAGCCTGTCCGCCATCATATCCACCAGCAGTGTGTGAATATCCAAAAAGTCCTCCAACTGCTGCCGAACCAGGATTGACGTTGTCGCAATTTCCAAACAATTCTTTTTGACAGTAAAAACACGATCCACAAGAAATGTTAAATGGCACCAGCACATGATCGCCAACTTTCAGATTTTGGACGGAAGGTCCGACTTCTTCGACAATTCCAGTGAATTCATGACCAAAAGTGGAGCCCACTCGAGTGTCTGGCACCAACCCATGGTAAAGATGCAAATCCGATCCGCAAATACAAGCACGAGTCACTCGAACAATCGCATCGTTTGGATGCTCAATAAATGGATCGGGTCTTCTTTCCAAACGGACCCGGTAGGGGCCTTGATAAGTCATAGCTAGCATAAGTCTTCTCCCATGAAGAGGTTGCAAATCCTTTTCATGGGCTTTTCTGCAAGCCCGAGTCCAAATGTCCAGGAATCATTCAATGGGAGATCTGCTCCACTTTGGACTCAAACCTAATATTTGACAGGGGAAATGTGCACTAATTGGGGTTCTGCCAAAGAGATCGATCTTTTGGCAATTTGCTGACATCGACATGGGCGGGTCTGGCACTTCCATGCCAGATCAGATGCTGTCTGGATCCATTGCGGATTTTTTCAGAGACCAAATCAACATCGATCAAAGCGTTAAATCCAGCACCCACGGCAAAAAATGCCAATCGCAAAAGAGTTTCATCCCGGTCAGGACAGCTTGAAATTTTATAAAGGCTTTCTTTTCGACTGATCAATCGAGTTTCTTTTCCCTGATGTTTGAAAAAGACCAAAATTTCTTTGGCTTTTTCCTTTTGCTCTTCATAGCGAAGAAGCGCTGGCGCTATTTTTTCTTGAAAACATTGGGGGCAAAAAGTTGTCTGCGAAAGCTCTTCTGGAACTGGCGAAAGAAAAGAAAAATGACCTTCATCTAAAAACTCTGCGCATGTTTTGCAAAGGCTTTGATGGCAGATTCCGCATTGCAGAGAAGCTTTTGAATTTTGGCAGGAAACACAGCTAGAACTCATATAGAGGAATTCTTAACATAATTGCCCATCAAGCAGGCAAACAAACTTTGATTTTTGAAAAAACTCATCATTTTCTTCATCTGAAATTAACGGCCTTGAAATAACAATGAACTTGGGCT
>JBGGMM010000092.1:0-2554 GCA_041288045.1 Pseudobdellovibrionaceae bacterium
ATTTCTGCTGGCATTTGCTCTAGCAGCTCTTTGTGCTTTGCCTGCACAGTCGCGCCGCTATACTTACTGGGGAGTTCAATTGGATAGCCTTTCAGATCACCAGGCTTTGTCAGCTGAAGCTTTTGATCCGCTGGACGAAACTCATTCATGTAAGTGAGCCAAGCCAAACTTCTTTCGCCCATTTTAATGGACGGCCCAGTTTCGGAATCAAGCAAGTCCAGAACTCTCCAAGGATTTCTTGAAGACTGCTCAAGATAAACCCAGCCCGGAGAGTCCGGCAGGATGTGAATGATGTCTTTCACTTTTTTTCCGCCAGCAAAAGCGGCTGTCGACAAGATCAAGGCACTAAGAAATACGAGCTGCTTCATGAGTTTCCCCTTCCCCAAAAGCAAAAGGCCGACTGATTTCAGCCGGCCTCACGCTAGTCTTTGCTTAGTTAAAAAGCAATGCCTTTAGATTTTGCCGTTCAAGAAGAAGGCAATAACGAAAGCGTAGATCACAAGAGACTCGATCAGAGCCAAACCAATGATCATTGGAGTGAAGATCTTGCCTTGCGCTGCAGGATTGCGAGCAATCCCTTCCAGAGCAGAAGCAGCCGTGCGCGCCTGTCCAAGTGCGCCACCAAGAGCAGCAACACCGATTGCCAAGCCAGCACCCAGTGCGATCAGGCCACGGCCTTCAGCAGTTGTTGCTGCAGCAGCCGCCTCTTGAGCGAAAGCAACAGAAGCAACCAAAGTAGAAGCCAGAGCGAAGAACATTTTTTTTGCGAAGTTTTTCATTTTTTCTCCTTTATAAACTTTTGCAATTTTGATTTTAAATTTTAGTGATCGTGAGCTGTTGCCAAAGCGACGTACACCATGGAAAGCAGGGTGAACACGAAAGCCTGAACAAAGGCGACGAACATTCCCAACAAATAAAACGGCACTGGAAGTCCCCATGGAAACAAATCCAAAAAGATTCCAACCACAGTATGGTCTCCTTTGAGAACGTTTGCCAAACGAAGCCCCAAAGACAGCGGACGAACAATGTGCGAGATCAACTCAATGACCAACATCAAAGGACCCAACCATAAAACTGGCCCCAAGAAATGTTTCAAATAAGAAACGCCATTTTCTTTCAGACCAAAAAGATTGTACGTGATGAAAACAAAAAGACCCATTGCCAGGGTGGTGTTCAAATTTTCAGTCGCTGGTGCCACACCCGGTAGAACGCCGACCAAATTGTTAATAAGAACAAAAGTAAAAAAGGAGGCAAACATCGGAACGAATTTCCGTCCTCCTTCTCCAATCACCATGTCACAGAGTCCGGCAATGAACTCGGTCACCATTTCAAAAAAACCACGAAGCGAAAATCGGTCGGCTGGAACAACTGCCGCTTCACCAGTAGAAAGAGCTTTTTTTGCTGCCAAACTTGCAACCACAAGTCCGCCAGTCACGATCCCAGCAGTCGCAACATGTGCGTATTCGTGACCAACGCCAGGAATCAGTGAGGTCCAAGTAAAAGACATGAGTCTCCTCGAAAGTTATTCATTGTTCGTATCTTCTATCTCATCATCCCCAGAGGGTCCGATTAAAGAGTAGAAGAGAGCACTCACCATTAAACTTCCGAAGCCGGCACAAAGCCAAAGTGCATTGACCCATGCGACAGTTAAAAGTTGGTAAATAATGAGGCCTAAAATCGCGTACTTAAATACAATGATCGTCACAGAGAGCGCAACGAGTTTTTTCTGAATGATTCGAGACCATAGAAAGGCGGTTAGAAGAACGTTCACCAGCACAAACAAGCAGCCCACCGCAAATGATGCGGCGCTTTTTGGGTCCTTAGCCTCTGCCAACACCAGGCTGCCAATCGTCAGAATCGTCAATTGAATCAGGGCGAAGAGGCGAAACTGCTTCATCTTACTCCTCCGGCTGCGAATCCGCTCTTTTAGCCATTTGTATGATTTGATAAAGCCAGCCGGTTAGGCCTGCCATAGAGAGTCCGATCATTGCAAACCCCTTAGTTCCGTAGTGCTCGTCAATTTTTTGCCCAATGAGCAGGCACCCCACCACAATTGCCACAAGCTCAATTCCAATCACTACAAAGACAAGGTATTTGTTTTTCACTTTCGGACCTTTCCTCGAGCCCCTGGCTGATTCTTAAGCCTCTCCTGAAGCCTTTTGATTCGGATGTCAATGTACTCGGGCATTGGATGGCTTTCTTTCAGTTTTTCCAAAGTTTCAATCGCACTTTTAAAGTCCTTCATTTCTTCATAGCAAACGGACAGGGTCAAACCGACGTTATCCTTGATGGCTCTTTCTGGAAACTCTTGCAAAAGACTTTTAAAAATAATCACTGCCGCCGGCAGATCCTTTTTGGCCAGTGAAATATTCCCTTTTAAGAAAACCATATCGAATTTGAGATCGCTTGACGGGTTGGTTGCTAGAAACTCATCCGCCTCGTTTTCTGCTTGCGCAAAATTATTCTGATAATAGTAGGCCCTTGCCAGCTTCATTTTGTATTCGATTTTTTCTCTTGGATCCGAAAGCATGACCAAAAGTTTGTTAATCTCGAT
>JBGGMM010000093.1:0-18739 GCA_041288045.1 Pseudobdellovibrionaceae bacterium
TTTTTTAACCGCCAGTTGATGATCCGCCAGTTGATGATCCGCCAGTTGATGATCCGCCAGTTGATGATCCGCCAGTTGATGATCCGCCAGTTGATGATCCGCCAGTTGATGATCCGCCACCATTACATGGGTGGAGGGGGCCGTTGGGGCATGTTCCATTTGAAGAGCCGCCAATGCTAGAGCCTCCAGTGGTGCTTCCTCCGACATTGGAGCCACCAGTGGTGCCGCCGCCATTCGAATTGCCGTTGGCATTTCCGTTTGAGTTTCCATTGGCGTTGCCATTCGCATTTCCATTTGATGAGCCACCATTATTGGAGCCACCGGTGCTGCTTCCGCCTGTAGAGCCACCGCCGGCATTGCCGTTGGAGCCTTCATTTCCTTGATTGCCGGGGCCGGTGTTGCCGTTTCCGTTGCCATTATTTCCAGTGCAGAGCTTGGGGTTCTTGCTGCAATCAAATGGTTTGCCATTGTTGTCATTGCTGGTTTTGGCGTAACCAGGCTGAGAAGCCAAAAAGGCCATGATGGCCAGCCAACGGGCAATTTGAAGAGAAAAGGATTTCATGAACGGCTCCTGGGATTTAAATCCGCGGTCAGAGGGTGAGAGATCAGTTTCGCTGATCACTTGCAATTTCTGGAATCAGGTCGATCTTCTTTCATGGCTTCAAAAAGAGATCAAGTTCTGCTTCAAAGATGTCTTTCTTTTGTGCAGTTTCATGAGGAAGAAACGAAATCCAAAAGATTCCAGTGCTGTTTAAATTTGGTTTTGGCTTCAAAGCCTCTAAAGAAATTTCTCAAGGCCGGCGAGAATTGTCAGTCGATATGAGGAAGCCGACAGGAAATTTTTCCTGTCGAACTTTTCAAAGAGTGACGGCGTTGGGCAGTCTCCAGGAGATCTGGACGGCTCAATCTGCCGAGTAAGCGGAGCTGGGGGGAGTGAAATTCGAAGTCCAGCGGAGAACTTGGCTGATGCGGATTTCGTCGATGGACCCAGAAAGAAATCGTTGGCCATTGGTGGCTCCAATGGTCAGTGGCGTGTTGCTATTATCGAATAAACTCACGGCGCCAGAGCCTAAAACGGCGGAGCCGATCAATTGGCCGGCGAAATAAATTTTCACAGTTCCCTGATCCCAAGTGAAGGCGACATGAGTGTAACCAGTCTGCAAAGCTGTTTTTTGTGAAGTGGTGAGATTGGCAGAGTCGACTTTCGTCACACTGGTTCCATTGAGGCTTCCCTCGAAATACAAACGGTAATTCACACCTAATTTTTTTATTCCGAATTCCCAGCCCATCTGGTTTTTAGCCCCCATTCGAGCCAGGATCACTGAGTTGGAAGTGGTCAGGGTGGGAGTTTTCACAAAAGCTTCCACTGTCATTCGGGTCAGTGTCTGGGCCAATGAGGCGCTGGGCGCAGCTGAAAGAAACTGAGTGCTGCCATTGAAACTTCGAGCTTGAGAAAAAGCGCCCTGAGAGTTGTTGGTCGTTCCATTGTTGGTCAGAGGATTGTTATTGGGAGCTGCAAAGCCACCGCTATCCAAATTGGG
This sequence comes from Pseudobdellovibrionaceae bacterium, assembly GCA_041288045.1. GTDB lineage: Bacteria > Bdellovibrionota > Bdellovibrionia > Bdellovibrionales > Bdellovibrionaceae > 21-14-0-10-47-8. The sequence goes on from JBGGMM010000093.1 coordinate 1,542, forward strand.
ATTGGCCGAATCCAAATGATAAAGAGCGACCGTTTTCGCCGCCGATTGGCTCCAATTGAAATTGGCAGGAGTGAGGTCAGAATTTCCGGCTTCATCACGAGCGCGAACACTGACGCTGTGAGAGCCAAGCGAAAGGCCACTCAAGGTCAGTGGTGAACTGCAACTCGTAAAAGCGGCGCCATCCACCTGGCATTCAAAGCTTCCGGTTTCTGTCGAAGCGAAAGCAAAGGTGGCTGAATTGCCAAAATTGGGATTGGTTGGAGTCTGGCTCAGATTTGTTTCAGGTGCCAGGCGATCCAGAATCCATTGCAAATGGGTGGCGCTTGATTCAAGCCCAGCCAAAGAGGATTGTTTCAAGTTCAACTGAAAAATTCCATCCGTTGTTTTTTGCACTGAAAACAGAAAACTTGAATTGGCGCAAATTTGATTCCATTTTCCCGCAGGTTCAAGAATTTCATCTGCAGAAAGATCACCACCTAAGACCACTTTCATACCATTGATGCAACCGCCAGATAGAGTCAATTGAGTCGAGTTCGACAGATAAGGTGAAGAGGCCGGGGCGCTCAAAGTAGGCGAAGCCGGGATGACGGAATCTCGCACCCAAGTGAAAGCAAGGCTTCCAGAGGTGTTTTGGGCTTCGTCTTTCTGGTGGATTTGGAATTGGTAAGTGGCATCTTGATCTGCAGTCACTTGAAATTGAAATGCTGATTCCAGGCAAGGAGTGTTGAGCTCACGATCTCCTGTCAGAAAAACTTGAGCTCCGCTTTCGCATTGACCCGTCAAGCTGAGATTTCCGGAGGAGTGAAATGGGGAGCTGACGGGCGAAAGCAGGGTTGGAGCCAAAGGAGCCTGAGTGTCTCGAACCCAAGTCATTGAAACAGGTGAAGAGCTGAGCATGGTGGCTGGATTTCGCTGAGATAAAGAATAGCTGTAAGTGCCGTCTGTGCTCTGTGAATCAGTGAATGAAAATCCAGAAGCCACACAAGTCGCTGTTTGAATGCTGCTGCCAGAAAGAAGCACAGTGAATCCCGTTTGGCAACTTCCGCTCAAAGTAAGAGAGCTTTGATTGGAGGGAAAGGGAGAGATTGAAGGAGAACTCAAAACTGGTGGCAGAGGGAGAGCTGTGTCTCGGATCCACAGAAAGTTCGTCAGCGCCGATAAATTGCCGGCAGCATCGGTTTGCAAAAGTGAGTAGGAGTAAGTTCCATCGCTTGTTTGGCTCAATGAAAAGTCAAATTGCGACTCTTGGCAGATCTTGGAACTGGTTGCATCTCCAGAAATCTGAACATTGGCGCCAGCTTCGCATTCACCCAAAAGGTGCAATTGGTTTTCTGAAGAAGTGTAGGGACTGCTGATGGGACTTTGCAGAGTGGGAGCCGCAGGGGCCACAGTGTCTCGTCGCCAAATCAAGGAAACAGAAGCTGAAGTGGCCCCATTGGCATCCTCTTGAATTAAATTGTAAGTTTTTTGCCCGTCGATCACCTGGGACACTGTCAGTGAGAACGACGATGATTCACAGCTTACTTTTTGCGTGCTATCGCCAGAAAGACGAATTTGATTTCCATTGAGGCAAGTGCCTGTGAGCGTGAGAGAATCGGTTTTGGACTCGTAGGGAGAGTGAGTGGGGAAATTTAAAACCGGGGCAGGCACGAAGGAATTTCGAACCCAGATCAAGGACACTGGGCTTGAGCTATTGCCGGCGGCATCCGTTTGCTTGATTTGAAAAGTGTAGCTCGCATCGCTCGTTTTTGAGACTGCGAATGAAAAAGCACCCAACTCGGAGCAAACTGTGGCCTGGCTGTCGTCTCCGCTGAGTTCCACTTGGGCTGTGGGCTCGCAGCTTCCGCCGAGGAGCAATTGGCTGCCACTGAAATGATAGGGGTTGGTGGCCGGGTTGATCAGTGTGATGGTCTCTGGAGCTGTGGTGTCAGGCAAAGTAGTTGTGGTCGTCGTTGTTGTTGTTGTGGACTCGCTGGCTTCTTCTTCAGCCAGTTTTTCAATCATTTCATCGGGAGTTTTGGCCCCACAGCCTGAAAGCAAAAGGACACAAAACAAAGCTTGAAAAAGACGGTGACATTTTGAAAATTTGAAAGTCATTACGTAGGTCCTATCTTCTCTTCAGATTTTTGATTCGGCGCTGGAAAATTTTTGGAGGTTTTATGACTTTCAGTATCGCATTTCATGAAGAGAGTTTGAAGATTTCCGCCTCGAAAATAGGCTTTTCTGGGTGGCAAATTGGACTTTAGCCAAGAAATGGAACCGACAGGTTTATTCACTGGTGACTGGCAGAGTCATTGAGTGTATTTGAGCCGCTTACGGGTTGATTCCAGAAGTGATTCTGACAATCATGAAGCCATGCGAATCGCGCCCTGCCATTTGGCAAATGCATTCTTGTTTTTAACTCTTCAGTTTTTTTGTTCGCTTGGTTTTGGCTACGCCTCTTTTATTGGCTATGGCTACAGCAACTGCATGACCTGCCATTACAATCCCCATGGCAACGGTCAGCTCAATGATTACGGCCGGGCCCTTTTCGCCAGCGAAATCGCCGCTCGTCCTTTTTGGAATAAAAAAATCAGCGATGAGGAGCTTGCCAAACGTTCCAGCTTTACTTTTCAAGAGCCAACTCCTCGAGCGATTCATCCCTCTTTCAAATACCGAGATCTGTATTTAACCGCAAACCCCGGAGGCGGTGGGACGCAAAGACGGATTCTCATGCAAGCCGACGCCGGGTTGGCCTGGCATTTTGACGAGAAAGACAAATACATTCTTGTCTTATCGGCTGGCTACACTCCGGAGCCGGTGAATGCGAGCATTGAGAAGGAAGCTTGGAACTACCATCTGATTTCCCGTGAGCATTACCTTCGAATGCAACTTTCTGAGGGGCATTTTCTCTCTGTCGGCTTGATTGATATTCCCTATGGGATTCGCATCGTCGATCACACCGCTTTAAGCCGAGTGGGAATTGGCTTGGATCAAAACTCGCAAGTGCACGGAGTTCTCTACAATTACGTTGAAGATAAAATTCTTTTTGGACTGCATGGTTTTGTCGGCAATCAAATGCGTAATGAAATTGACAGAGTCAATGGCGGCAGCGCCACTTTTGAATACGAAGTCGGCGAAAAAATCACTCTCGGAGCTTCGGCTTTTCATGGAGTTCGAGACACTGGCAAACAGAGCCTTCTGGGTTTTCACACTCGGGTGGGAGTTGGGAAGGGATCAAGCCTCATGGCCGAATGGGGACTCAATCGCTTGGAGCCTAAAATGGGTGATGCCACAACCGGAAATTATGGCCTTGTGGTGGGAACCATGCGTTTGGTTCGCGGGCTTGATTTTGAAACTCAGTTTGAAATGTTGAAAAGTTCTTTTCAGGAAAGCTCTGATGAGCTCTATCGCACTTCTGTCGGTCTGATTTATTTTCCATTTCAAAGATTAGAGCTTCGCAGTCGTGTGGTTGACGGTCGAAGCCTTTCACCCAACGAAGTGAAAGGAGACACATGGTCCATCCAAAGCCAATTGCATCTCTCCTTGTGATCGGACTGATTGTTTTTTCTTCCTGGGCCCAAGCTGAAATTCAGCGCTCGGTGGGAGTTGGATTTATGAGTTGGCCCGAGCAGGTGGATGTCACAGACAGCACCAAAAGAAGCTTTCCTTCCACTGCACAATTCTACACTCCGTCTTTTCATTACGGACACCGGGATTATCGCAATCGCGATGGTTATCTTTATGAAGGCTATGCTTTTTTCGGAAGCGCCGACATTGAATCCGGCGGAGGACTGACCTATTTTCAGCGACGAGTTCCTGTTTATGGATTTGGCGGAGCCGTGGGTTGGTATTTCAGACCCAACAGCCGACAAGTGAACATCGGCTTTTCTTTGCCAATGCAAATTCGCCATGCCCAGTGGACAGACCCTCCAGGCGGCGGAGAAGTCAGCAATAAAAATCTGATCGCCATCGGCGCCGTCATCGATGCCCGTTGGCGCCTCACTCGAGATTTCGCCATCAACCAAAGATTCGGCGGCTTTCTGGGTTACAAAAGCGCCCTGTGGATGATGAACGTGGAGTGGACTCTCTGATTTTCAATTGTCCATGGCGCCGGCGTTGATCCAGTCGCGGATAGCTTGGATTTGGGCTGAGCTGAGGGCTCCGCCTTGTGGCATTCGGCCGGCGTTGGGGACTCCGACGGTGACGGCTCGGTAAAGAAGACTGTTGTCGGCGTTTCCGGCAGTGACGGCTCTCATGACTTCGGCATAAGAATTAAATCGCTGTTGAGAGTTTCTGGTGTTGTGGCAATTGGCGCAGATGGGGGTGAAGACTCGGTCTCGAAGCACAGAGAAGCGGGGCTCGATCATGCCGCCACCAGGAGCACCTGGGCTCGTCGGATCTTCAGCCAATCCCACAATCCACAATTTTAATATTTCAAGTTCCATTTCATCCAAGCTGGGTCGAAGCTGCGGCATCAAGCCCTGACTGGTCTGTTGATAAATGGGGGACAGCTCGGGTTCGCCGGGAACCACCAAGCGGGAGTAAATCAAATAATCCACATTGGCGATATCACTGATGTTGCCGTTGACGTTTTCTGGATTGTGGCATTCCACGCAGTGCTTATTCAAAATCACCACAGCCGAACTTTGCAAGCTCTCTTGGCTATTGAGATCGGTTGAAGCTTCATACACCAGCTCCGACGGCTTTCCGCAATTTTGGAACAGAAGCAGAGTCAGAATGGAAAGTCCTAAAACCCAATACTTCAAATCACACCTCAGTTGTTTTGTGCCCCAGCAGCGAGCCATTCAGTGATCAAATCAATCTCATTTTGGGGTCGATATCCATCCAGTGGCATGGATTGAAGGCCTTCTAGCTCGGCCAGATCAGCCCGAATCCGCCTGTACATTTTGTGCTGCAAAAGATTGGGATTGCCAGGAACGATGATTCCCTTGCTGACCATCTCTCGGTAATCGGTCATGTCGTAACCGCCCTGGCGCTGGACCGAGTTGTGGCATTTCACGCAGTTCACTCCTAAAATGCCTGATTTCGGATTCATCAATTGGGCAAATGTCGGAGCCGATCCTGTGTAGGCCGGATTGTAATCAGGAAGTGAAATGCGCAAAGTCTTATTTGTTCCCAGCACCGCACCCAATGGATCGCCCAGTTCCAGTCGCAAAACCTTGTCCGGGTCATTGCGAAGATCGTCAGAAAAAATAACGTTAAAGGAAACAGTTTTTTGTGAGGGATTGATGTTCAACGAAGTCGATGTGCTGGGATCAAACTGATAGTCCCAGTCAAAACGATTTCGCCCTTCGCCGACAATGCCAACAGCTGGGATTTCGCCACTGGGATAAGTCGAGGCGACTTGCACTGGGACAGAAATCGGATCCACCATGTCGCCATCGACTTGCACTGTGATTGTGACTTTATTGGCAATTCCCAACTGAGTGGGCTGAATGGTCAAATTCGAAAGAGTGAATCTCACGCTCGGAGGTGGCGGTGGCGCCGGCAGGTCAATGATTTCAATATTGTTCAATTGAACAGCCAAAGTGTCACTGGCACCCAGGGGCCCGACAGAAACCAAAGATCCCGGCGAGAGCAAGGCTGTCGTTCCCATGTAAGCATTGATATCCAGATTCTTAAATGTCGTCGCATAACTGATCGGAAAACCGTTCAGCCGAAAATTCAGACCCTTGACGTGAAGACTCGAAGTTCCGACTTTCAAAGTGGGAAGAGAAAACACATAAGCTGTTTCACCAGAGGGAATCAGCATCCCGGTCACAGTCACGGAAAGCTGCACTCCAGTCAGATTGGGAATGGTTTTGCCATTGAGTGAGACCAAAGAAGAATTGAGATTCCAAGTCAGCACTCGACGATCAAAGTTGGTGATGGTGACATTGGCTCCATTCACCCGAGTGGTTGTTGTGGTTCCATTGATTTTTGGAATCAGCTGAGAAGCAGTTTCAAATTCAGGTTTGTAAACTTCGGCCACAGGCGTGGTCGTCCCGCATTGGGCCTTGTCTCTTTGATAGGTCTGCCATTGCAAGCGAAAGGAGCTGATCACTTCGGTGTTTTGGCTCCCGGTGTAGGGTGGGTTGTGAGAGCCGCTGACTGCGTACTGTGAAATTTTCGAATATCCCACCTGCATAAATCCGGCAAAGGCCGTTTTCACATCTGGAGAAGCAAAAGTTCCCTTTCCGGGTCCATCGACATGGCAGTTTTTGCAAGTGTAGCTCAGGAAGGGATGAAAGCCCCGAGAAAAAACGGTGATGTCTTCTTCGCTGCAGATATCAGCTGCATTGTAAGTGACAATGCCACTGCTGCTAAAGCTTGTGAAATTTTCGGCAGTTTGACCTTTTCCACAATTGTTATAGAAAACGACAAGGCCTAAGCCCAAGCCGAATACTCCTAACAAGCGGAAAAGTTTTTTTGTTCTCACGTCATCTTCCTTAAGCAATCTTTTTCATGCGATCAATTTCAGTGGACGAAAAGGTTCGCGGCAGAACTTTATCGATTTGACTCATTTGACCATTGAAAGAAAGCCAGTTGATGAAAGCAGCAGCTGCAGCCCGATCCGGAGAAGAAATCAACGGATCGGCAGCTCCCTGGCCAGCATTCATGTAACCCAACTGGGAGCCAGCAGCGCTGGGTGCCGCCGCAGGATTAATGGCAATCATGTACATGGCACCACGAACTCCGCCATCACTGGTCCATTCAGCGCCAGCCAAATCCGATTCAGGTGAAGTGGTAGAGCCATCTGTCGAAACAACAATGAAAGCTTTTTTGCCGAGAGCCATGGCTGTCTGTAAAATCTGGCCAATGATTCGCCCGGCAGTCAGATCGCGGCCATCACCCGTGGTGCGAGTTCCATCATGGTAATCATATCCACCCATGTTCAAATTGGCGGATCCAGCATTGCCATTCAGGGCATTGAAAACAAGCGAACTAAAAACATAATCTCTTGAATTCATCGCCGTGTTGTTTTGCAAATTCCAAATGGCGGCGACTTGAGCATTGCCTCTGGGATCGGTGTTGTTGCCGTTGGCAGAACCCACCAAGGCCGTGTTGTCTTGAGTGCGACAAGTGATCACGCTCTGGAGAAGGTTTCCACTGTTCAGACCGACGTATTTGCTAGCCTGATAGGCTGAGAGCTGTTGAATCGTTTGAAACAGAGTTCCAGCCCGCTTCGCAGCCACCAGTGGATCTAGACTTCCGCCGACGCCGAGAGCTCCGGTGATGTCTTGGTAATTCGCAACAACCAAAGGTGCCGGAGGAGGCAAAAAGGCAGGCATTTGTCCAATGCCAGTGGCCGTGTTGGAAGTTCCAAGATTGGCCAAAATTTTTCCGTTCAAGCCCATGCCGCGAGCAAGGCCCGTGATATCAAAATTATTTGTCGAAGTGTCATCCTGTGAAGTCACTGAAATTCCCACAAACACACTGGATGAAAGAGTGGAGGCAGCGGCCGTAGCGCGAATTCCACTCAAGAGGGTGGAACCGCCAAAAAAAGGAGCGCGATTGGCAAATTCAGCATCCGCAGTGAAGGCGTTGGCTTTTCCCCAACCCATTTTTGAATAGGAGGGGAGCAGATTTCCACCTTGATCCAAAGGCAGCCAGTGAGAGGAAAGATTGGCACCACCAGAAAGATTCAAAGTGATCAGTGGCACCCAGCCACCGGTCCCGGCGGCGCAGTTGATGGCATTTTGAGCCACTGCAGATTTCGAAAGAAACATCGAAAAAAGAGGCTGACTGAGAAGTGTGCCAGTGAATGAAATCACTCCAGTCGCCAACAGATCGCGGCGGGTGAGAAGCTTTCCGCCATGGGCCTCTTGATGGGCATTGAGCTTTTGCTGATTTTCAAAAGCCTTTGCTTCCACTTCTTCTTTGCTCAACGCGGTTTCAATGAGATTCTCTTTGAGATTTTCGTTTTGTTTTTTATTTTTCCCCATGGAACTAACCCCTTTTCAATCTTAAAGCACCAATGTGTCCAAAGACGCCAACATGGATGTGCACATAAAAAGTGCTGCATCATGAGCCGTATTGGCCGCATTGGCATTGCCGAAAGACGAGTGAAGTGCGCCTAAAACAATATCGGCCTCTGCTGAATCCGCATCCCGTGACCAACAAGATCTGGAGATTCGAGACAGAACGTCGCGAAGAGCTGTGTCCGCTGGGAGAGTGGTGGATGTCAGATTGTAGCCGATGAAAATTCTGGGAGTTCCAGATCTTTCTGCATCAATCAGATCTCTGCAAACTTCACCAGCAATCGAAGCTGAGGCCATGAGCATCGGAGCAGTCACAGTTTTCACTGCTCCTGTTTCGGACACAGTTCCGGCTTTTGCCGCGTACATTTGCAAAGTTCGATCCGAAGGAAGGCCTGATCCCAGGCAAGTGGTGTAATGATCTAGAATCTGCTTGGAATAGACCGTCGCCACAGTTTTGGTATCCGGAAGCAGAGTGGGATCATCTTCACTCGCTAAAGAGAATTCGCCTCCGACTGATTTCATGTCCACCAGTTCCCAGCGCCCGCAGCCTTGTCCGAGACCCAGAATGATCAAAGCGCCAGAAGCCAGAGCCGCTGTGAGTCTGACAATTGTTTTCTTTGTCATCGCAATTCTCCCAGGCAATTGGTGGTGGTGACGATTTTCTTAAAGAGATAATCCAATTTGTACTGTCCGTCGGTTTCAAATTCTTTGGCGGCCGTGGTGATCAGCGATTGATCAAAGCTCTGCGGTTCGCGTTTGCAAACACTGGCAAAAACTCTCTGAGCCAAACACTTTGAGTACTGAGCGGATTCGGAAACCATGCGACCGAACTCTTTCACTCCTCGGCCAGCCGTTGGGCCTCTCCAGCCAAAATAGCCCATGCCCCAAGTGTCAATGGTGGCATTTTGAAATGAGTTGTCAGTGATCACTCGGCCATTGGGAAAGACCTGCTCATTGTGATTCATCTTGGTCGCTACAAAAGAAACGTTTCCGAGATTTGGCAGATTGGTCAGTGCCGGATCATTGTTTTTAAGACCTGCCAACATTCCCATGGAAGTGTCTTCGTTATTGGCGTTGGCAGGAAGCCTTGGCACCATGAACGAATGCTTGGCAAATCCATTTGAAAAAGTGAAGTAGGCAAAGGCCCCTCGCAGCGGATCCATTTGCGAATGGCAAGACCTGCAGTTGGAAGTGAATTTCGTGTGGCTGCCGCCAGGGAAGCGATCCACATCACGACCAATCATGGCGTCACTGCCCGAAGAATTGGACCAGCGATCAATCGGAGTGCAAAGAAATTCGCGGAAAGTGTATTCGACAAGCCGTCGGTTGGTTCCAGCCACAGCATGTGCGGCCATAAAAGCTCTTGAAGTCAGAAGGCCGGCCGGGTCGGGATGGGCAACATCGACAGTGCCGTTAAAGACCCTTTGGCCGTCTTTTCGAACCAACACTTTGGCAAGATCAAAGCCCCCAGCTTGCAAAGATTCATAGTGACGATTGGATGTGAGCAGATCGCGCACAGCATGCGAAGGGACGGCCGCTTTGGTTGGATCGGCCATATAAAAGTAGTTTCCAGTGAGAAGTGTTCTGGCGTCCAATTTGTCTCTGACAGCGCCAATCATGGTGGCTGTGAAATCATTGAGAGAAGTCGAAATCGTCTCTTCACGGGTTGACATTTTCGCTGCCATATCGCGAACAGTGATATTGAGAAATCCCGGATTTTGAGTGGCAATTCCTGCAGCCGCAAAAGAATTTCCCTGATCAATCAATTCAGCCATTTGTTGAATGACTGGATCGGTGACCGGAGTTCGAAGCCCGACAATGCGCTCATAAATTGTCTGTGCCTGCTGCATTGAAGTTGTGATGCGTGAATTGATATCAATCGAAAGAAGATTCGGCGGCACCAGGCGAGGGGCGCCAGAGCCTAGGATTTCGGCTTCAGTCAAAGCCCGACAGTAAATGGCCATCATATAGATTTTTCCCACCCAGGGCCAGTGACGGCTGTGCTTGGAGGCGCTTTCCCCACCAGCTGTGGGCTTTGAAATATCCAAGAGTCCGCTGGGCTCATTGCCGATGGCCAGGCGCATATCCAAGGCTCTGGTTACAGATCCCGAAGAATCGTCTGGAGTGTCATAAGTGACATTGGTGCCGGAAGAATGCCAGTTGGAAAAATTGCCGTTAAAGCCATCATTCGCCACAAAGGGGCCTGTGTCATTGCCATTTTCATCCGAGTTGTAAAGTCGGGCTACGCCGCCAGCTGTGCGTACCAGGTAGACGTGTTGTTTTTTTCCAAGCAGGAAATTTTCTCTCGGCGAGAGGAGGTAATTCACATAATCACCATTGCGGTTCTCTAAGTTATTGGAGTTTCCAGTGGTGCGAGTGGTGCCGCGGTAAGCGTCTCCCATATTGTAAAACTGCTGCAATGAAAAATTGTGGAATTCTTTAAAGTAAGTATCGGCCAAAGAGACAAAGCGAAGCCCCTGCTTGAAAGTTCCAGCTGCCAGGTCGTCATCTTCGTGATTGGCCAACTTTTCAGAAGGTGTTCGGCTTTCCACCCACATTTCAATCGTCATGGCATTGGAGGCTTTGCAGGCATTGATGATCTTATCTGCTGAAGCCACCGAGCGGATGATATTGGGCTCAACAATTTCTAAATGGTCAGCTTGGATGTTGTAAAGAGCATTGGGTCTTAAGATTTGCAAATTCAGAGGATTCGGTGCCAGATCCCGGATGATTCCTGTAGCCGCTTCAATATTGGCTGGTTGAAAAACGTAGAGAGAAATCGCCGAATCACGAGTCGACCCGTTGCCATTTGAATCCAATGCCAAAGCGGCGCTGGGGACTGTCACTGTCAGACAAAATGTCAGAAGCCTTTGAAATCTTGGCATCATTCCCCCAAAAAAACTTTAGGGAATCACTGTTGACAGCAAGCTCGCAGAGCCTGAGTTGTTCAGTGGTTCCGCATTGATCCTGGCGCCGACAGCAAAGAAATTTCCGGATGTCGAGACACTGGATCCAAATCGATCATTCGCCGCTCCCTTTAAAGAGACCACGCGACGAGAGAAAACATGATTTGCGCCACTTGCTTTGAAGTGGTCCACGGCACCGGCTTGAGTCCTAGCGTCCGGTGCACCGATGAAAATTCCGGCAGTGCCCATGGCAACCGAAGAGCCAAATCGGCTGAGATTGGTGTTGGTTGGATCATCCAGCATTTGCAGACTGCGATCGGCTTTAACGACAATTGCCAGACCCGGTCGGCTGGTGGCGCTTCGCTCGTAGCCCGGAGCTCCGACAACGACGATGCCATTGTGAATGGCAACAGCAGCTCCCAATTCAGATCCCAATCCCACAGTCAGCATAGCTGTTCCTGTGCCGGCTGAATTGGTGACTGTCAGATTGGATTTGGTGCTTGAAGTGCGAAGCGCCGTGGTGACTTCGCTGCCACTTTGATAAAGGAAAATTTCTCCACTGAGAGTGTCCCGGTAAAGCGGACTTCCGGGAGCTCCGACAGCCAAAAGAGTTCCTTGAACAGCCACAGCAGCCCCAAAATAAATTCGATTGCTGATCGGACTTGCGATTCGAGCTGTTTGATTCAGACTGGCGAGATCATACAGGTACACAGCTCCGGCATCGGTGTTTTCACCGGGCGCGCCGACAGCCAATTGAGTGGCATCGACAGACACTGACCAGCCGAAGCGGCCGCTGGCTACGCTCCCTGAAATCTTTCGCACTTGCGAGAAAGTGGCGCCGCTTCGGCGAAAGACATGCACAGCTCCCATATTGGAATTATTTTTTGCAGAGCCAATCACCAGGACATCGCCCTTCAAAGCCAAAGCTTGAGGCGAATCCTCAGGAGCGCCGCGATCCGAAGTGACAGAAGTGTCTTCAGTGCGAAGGATCTGGGTGCGAGTCCAAGTGTTCGCACCAGAGAGCTGGTAAATGTGCACGGCTCCCGTGTTGCCATTGCCGTTGGTGACTCCGTCATCACCAGAAGCTAGAAGAGCTGCTGTCGATCCGTCAATGGCCACGGCCGAACCGAGCTGATCGAAAGCGTCCAAGGATTCAGCAACAATCTGTTCAGGGTAGCAGTTGTTTTTAAATGTCACTGTCAGTGTTTGTGCCGGTGAACGTTTGCTGGCATCTGCCACACTTTGTAAAAAGACGCTGAAAGTTTCAGTGCCTTCATAGCATTTCATTGTGGTGTCGTTGTCATTGGCGCCAAAAGTGATGTTGGTGCTTTGTCCAGGAGCCAAAGTTCCGTTCGGTGCTCGCAGAATGTTAATGCCGTTCATGTCCACAGCGACTCGATTGCCCGAATCATCAAGAGCGCGAAGAGTGCCGCCGGTTCGTCTTTGAAAAACGACGGTTGCGCCTTGGTTGCAATTGGCACCGACCGAAGCTGAAAGGTACTGAAGAGAAATTTGCGCTGAATTGCTTCGGCCGCCATTGGCTCCGGTTCCGGAAAGCACAGTCAGTGAAGCGCCAGAAAGTGGGCCTGCACTGGGAGGGTTGACTGTGCTGAGATTGCAAGTGGGAACTCCGCCTGGAGGAATTGTAGTTGGGGGAGTGCTGCCAGTGCCTGAGCCATCATTCGAGCCCAGGCTGCTACTTCCGGAAGAGGGAGAAGAAGTCTCCCAATTTTGTCCAATGCAGTTTTGAAATGCTAAGAGCAGAAGTGATGTGAGCGCGATCCACTTGATGCGGTCCCTGTTCTTCAAACCATTCCCCCTGGACAAAAGACTCATCGGACAATTCCGCGAAATCCCTAAGCCTTTGGGCTAGAAAATGCAAAGCCCAGGCCCTCTCAGCTTCCGAGTGCGAGGGCCGGCTGGTCGGTGTTTGAAGAGATTTTTGTTTCAGAATGAAACAGTCTTGAGACCGAAAAACTGGCTAGAGTTCGGTCGGTGGATAGAGCTTGGGCAGAGCTCATCAATTTCGCTTTAGAAACTAGCGCCTAAATAAAAACGCAGTCCCTGACCTGTCAGATCAGTGACCAATGTCTTTTTGTCTTTTTCCAATCGATTGCGATCGATTTGATCGATATTTCCACCCAATTCTTCATTCTTAATTGTGTGAGTCAGAGGTTGAGTGGCGCCAATCCAATCGCAACCCATGGTGAAATTCTCCCATTGCCACTGATTTCCAATGACGATGGATGCGCCCAGTGAGTCAGCAGTGAATTTCATTGAGCTGTCGTAGTCCGATACAAAAATGCCATCGTAATTGTATTTATAGTCTATGTGGCGTTGATCCAATCCAACCCGAGCGTAAAAGCTGTTTCCAAAAAATCGTTTGTAATGAAGGCCAAAGGAAGTCCCTGTCACGTCATAATTATCTAAAAATAAATTATTATCGCCGGTTCTTCCGCTGGTGACATCAGCCATGATCATGGAATTCCGATCCAAGAAATAACCAACTGACAAACCGCCCCCAGTCGTTGCTGTGGGATTCGCCCCAAAGAGCTGAGCTGAAATTTGATAGGATTTGTTCATTCGATTGTATTCAGAGGAATCTTCGTAAATCGCCTTTGGTTTGGCAATGATGGAAAGATTTTCCTCAGCCGCCGCTGCGAAGGTTAATTGGGCGGCAAGAAGGGTCAGGGTTAGGCTCATGAGTTTCATACTGTGATTTCCTCTCTGGATTTAAAATCGAAAGAGCAGACTTTACCAGAGCTTGATGATATTGGCCTCTGTCAGAAAAATAGACACTAAAAATTTCCTGTTGAACTTTTTGTTGGAAAATTATTCCTTCGGATCGTGCTCGATTCGCTGTTCAACCGGCTTTCCGCCCTTGATACTAATCACAGCCGCAAGTCCAATGGTCAGAAGAATCGTTAGGCTGATGTGGAATTGAAAAGAATAAAAGAGAGAAAAAAGTCCGCAGAACAAAGGGTATCCGCCGATGATAAATCCATAACCTAAAATCGTCGCCCAACCTTTGTTGTTGATCGGAGTCCATAGCCAACTGTTTTTCTTTGCTTTGAACCAGAGCTCATTGTTCATCGTTTGACCTTCCTGGGTTTTGCTGATGAATTGCAGAAGGATGGTGAGAGCAACAGCAGCTGAGCGAAAGTGAGACCAGAAAGATGTTCCCACTTCAGTTGATGTGGCAACATCTCATCCTTTTTGAACTTTTTTACTTTATAAGGTTCTCGTATTCTTTTTGAAATGGCCAGAGGCAAATGCAGGCTAACGACATAAATCGATGAATGGGTGCTCTGAAGAATTTCTTGACTTGAATGATGTCAAAAAATCCAGTTGGAAAATGAAAGTTTGCTCAGAATCAAAGTTTCAAATGCTAGACAGGGAACCAGTGATTTGCGAAGCTAGTGAATTCCAGAGGGGGATAAATGTCATTGATTCGTTCCATTTTCGTTGTTGCTTGTTTGTTGATGGCTTGTGGTTTTGCGGGTGCTTCGCTAACGGAAGGGATGGAAATCAAAGCTGAGCAAATTGATAAAAACGAATTCACAAATGTGACGACCCTGAAAAAGGGTCGAATTGTTCAAGCTGATAATCAGCTTTCGGCTGATGAAATTGTTTTGATGCCTCAAACAAGCTCGATCATTGCCAGTGGCAACTGTCAGTACCAGGACGGAAAGAAAAATATCAAAGCGCCCAAAATGGTTTTTAAAATCCAAAATGGGCAGTGGATCTACATGAAAGAAACAGGCAAACTTTAAAACAGATAGCCTAAAGTCAAACCGGTCAGGCCCGTGGTGGTGGCAAGTGCAGGCCTCAATCCCATTCTTTCTTGCACTGATAATTCTGCCGGCTTTGCAAGTAGCGATAGCCGGTGTAGAGCTGGTGGGCTCCCATGAGGGTGCCCATCACGTAGGATTCTTTTTTTGAAAAAGCGCGAAGATCGCCAGAGCCTCGGGAGTCCATTCCGCCCGAGGCGTAAGAGCGTGAACCCTTGGCACCATTTTTTCCAGCCCAATCTTTGCCGAAATAGGAAACGGTGTTGAACATATTCCAGAAGAGCCAGCCTTTTTGAAATTGGCTGTCAGGACTGAAATTTTGCGCGATCACTTCGGAGCCGACGCTATGAGAAGCTAGGCCGGCAATGGCAATGGCTCGGTGCTTGTTCGGAGTTGTGTGACTTCGCCAAGTTCCAGTTTTTGAGTCCCAATCCAGTTTTTCTCCTTGAACTCGGGCCACAGCTTCATGGGAGAGCTCGTGAGTGAGAAAGCTTCCGACTCCGCCAGCGGCCATTCGTAAAAGCCCTCCGGCTGTGAAATCTTCAGGACAAGCCACATTCCAGCGAAATCGATCGCTTTTGGCTTCAGCTTCTGTGGGTCTTTCACCTGGTCCCTCAGTCACCAAATCGCCGGCAGCAGAGGGGATTTCCAGACGAATGGGATTGAGTTCAGAGGCGGTGTTGGGAAAAAGGTGTCGAAGAGTGCAGAGCTGAAATTCAAATTCATCTTCAAAATGTCGAGTTTGTTTAGCTGCTTTCATTTTGCAGCTTTGGTCTTGAGTTTTCAGTGGACAGGAGTCGATGGCTTTTTTCACTTCCGAAGCTCGCATTTGAGCCAGCAGAGTTTTTTTAAAATGATAAGTTCTGGGCGAATCGCTTTTCGACGAATCAAACAAAAGTTGAAGTGGTAAAGAGGCTTTCTGGCAAGCTTGAGAAATTCTTGAGGCTTCGTTCATTTCGGATGAAATGTCTTTTGGAAATTCCTTTTGCTTGAGGCCCTGACTGATGAGGCCCATTTCATTTTTGATCGGAGAGGGAATCTGCTTGGGGTGCCAAAGCGTTTCTTTTTGCACGGCATGTGTCAGGGCTTTGGAATCCTCCAAGTCGGAAAGCAGTGAGCTGTCTTTGAGGATTTTTTCCAGTTGATCAAGATCTGAGATTTCTTGAATTCCTGCCAGACGCCGACCTTCTCGCAAAGCTTGGATTTTCTGCAGCCACTGCGCTTGCCGAGTGGTTTCGATCTGGACGAAATCATCAAATTTGGTCTCTTTGGATTGAACACCAAGATCACAAAGAGATTTTTTCTCCACTTTCAATTTCAAGGGTAAGATTTTTCCGAGCTCGCCAAGGTCTTTTTGATTTTTCACTGGTGCACTTTTTATTTCGGGACAGACAATTTGCTTTTCGGAAAGCGAGCAGTCTTCAGATCGAGCCTGCCAAGGGATCAATGAAATGAAAAAAAGAAGAGTGAGGGTCTGTTTCACAGAGTCACTGATCGGCGTTTTCATCAGATTTTTTGAGCTTGCCCCAGCCCGTGCCGAACTCCGGACTCATTTTCATTCAACAAATTCCAGCGTGGGTTTAAATCAGGTCTTAAAAATGCAAATGGCAGGTTTTTGGTCCTGCCATCTGTGACTTTGGAAAGTCGCCTCCTCTAACCAGGAGGTGTTTATGTCCAACCGACATAAACCTTATCGGAAGATTCTGGGAGTGCTTGAGAGGATTTTAAGGCTTTTACTTTTGATCCTCCGCATTCTCAAAGAACTGATCTAGAATTTTTGGAAGTCAGGGCTTAATGAGGTTGTAACACGAGGCTTAAAACCTTGGAGGTTTCAACGGATTTGAGAAGATGGTAGGACCACCTTGATTATTCGAAAACATCAATGGCGAGATTGGAAAGAAATCCTTCGTCACCAGCTTCTGCTTCGGCCAGCCAAACAAGTTCTGCGGGAAGTCCCTCTGATGAAAACCGCAAACGATAAATCACAAGATCAAGGCCCACGTGGTTTGGAGTGAGCACCAAAGTTTGACCGTCCGCCAGAAGCTTCAGCGACCTGGGTTCTGATTGATCAATTGGAAAGGGCAGGCCGGTTTTGCTTGAATCGATTTCTCCGCTCGCAGTCAGTGGCAGAGCAACGATATTTTCTCGGTCCTTTTCGCGCACGGCAGTCACCAGCACTCGAGTTTTGAAACTGACTTGCAAATCACTGCCGGAAAGGCCGATCTCGTGAGAACTCGTCTCTTGAAATTGCAGATCCCCTTGGGGATTCTGACTGAAACTCAGAACTTTTACAAAGCCTGGGCTCTGCAAAGCTTCAGTGGTGATGTACAGGCGATCAAATTGCGAATCAAAAACCACGGTGCGGGGGGATGGGACAGAGTAAAAGCCTTTTTCGACAGGTCCCTGGTTTGTCATTTGGTAGAAGCGAACTTTGTTTTCGCCCAAATTGGCGACGTGAAGGATTTTTCTTTTCTCATCGAAGCTGGACGAATGGGTTTTGCTGCCTGTGGGGTAGCTGAGGCTTGCGGTTTCGGTCG